>WLOB01000294.1 GCA_009699505.1 Actinomycetota bacterium
GATGGAGGACCCCAAAACCAGCGGCGACGTCCGCGACAACTGCGTCTACGCGATGGCAATGGTCCGGCTGGGGCTCGGCGGTGCCGACCCCAGAAGCGTCGAGCAGATCCGCCGCAGCGCCATGGGCGTCATCCGCGCCTGGAACGATCACCGCCTCGGCAGGGTCAAGGTCGGCGCGCCCGGCGTCCTTGAGCCCGACTGGCTGTGGCGCGAGCAAGAGGGAACGTGGGAGACCGAAGGCCCGAACCGCACGCTCTACATCCTCGGCCCCGACGCCGAGCAGGGCACTTACGAAGCGATGTTCGTCGGCGCCATCGCGTCGATCTACAACGGGTACGCCCGCGCGATGCAGGCCGGCGGCCCGGAGGCCCCAAAGAAGCGGCTCCTGTTGGTCCTTGACGAGGTCGCCAACACCGCACCGATCCCCAAGCTCGACACCTGGGTCACCGCCGCCCGCGGCCTCGGGATCAACCTCGTGATCGCGTGCCAGAACCTCGCGCAGCTCGACACCGTCTGGGGCCGCGAGAAGGCCGAGACGATCGTCGCGGGCCCCCGCGTTCGCATGTTCGGGCCTGGCCTCGCCGACCCGCAGACGCTGCAGTACATCGAACAGATCTCGGGCCAGACCGGTGTCGTCTCCGAGAACGAGTCGCGCAACCCGTTCCTGCTGCAGGTCGCCACGTCCCGGCAGACCAACACGACGTGGCGGCCGTTGATCCCGCAGAACGAGGCCGCCGGCCTGCGGCCGTTCACGGCGTTGACGTTCTACGGGTCGCTGCCGCCGTTTCAGATCGACTGGCGCTCGTCCTACACCGACCCCGAATTGGCTGCCCGGCAGCAGCTCAAGGCGCCGGGTCCGTCGGACGCGGAGCTCCGTCACCTCCGCACGACGCAGGCCGACCGCCCGCCGCTCGCTCGCGACACCGCGCCGCCGGCACCGGACGACGCGGGTCCTGCCGAGGCGATCCCCGAGGACGCCTACGTCGAGGAGGACCCCGATGCGATGGACGACGGGTTCGATCCCGGCGACGAGGGAGCCGACGCGATGCTCGACGACCTCGCACCCGACAACGACAACAACACGGGCGCGCTCGAGGACCTCGACGACGACGACGAGGGACCCGACGCGATGCTCGATGACCACCTTTCCGACGACCACGACAACGAAGACGACGACCACGTCGACGGCGCGCTCCCAGCGGCCGCGTAAACCCAGCGAAAGGACCACCCGATGCTCTCGACGACCACCATCACCGGCCGACTCACGCACGCCCCCGAGCTGCGCCAGACCCCCGGCGGGAAGGACGTCACCACGCTCCGCGTCGCCGTCTCCGACCACCGACTCGACGGCGCGACCCGCTTCGTCGACATCGACCAGTGGGAGCAGGCCGCACACCACGCCTACGACCACCTCACCGTCGGGCAGGAGATCGCCGCCGAAGGCCTCCTCGACGCCCGCCCGTACGTCACCGACGCGGGCGAGCCCCGCGTCGGCTGGACCTTGCTGCGCCCGCGCGTGGAGTGGGGCTCCAAGCCGCTCAGGGACGTCTCAACGGAGCGGATGATGGACGAGGCACGCAGGCGCCGAGAGGCGCTGCAGCACCCCGGCACAGCGCCCCCGCCCGCGGCCTGATCGGGCCACCGGTCCTGTTGCCCGCAGGTTCCGGTCCGGGGTAGGCCAGGACCGCAGCAGCCCCAGTTGGTCGCTCGCGCCTGGGCGTCATAGGCTCGCTCGGTGAACGACGATGACCAGTCTGCCGAGTTCGACTTCACAGCGCTGGGCCTCCGGGCGGTCAGGGAAGCGCGCGAGCAGGAGCGCGACTTCGACGCGTGGCGACGAAGCGCGCTGCGGCGCGTGCGGCAGGGCCTTGAGGGCCGCCCTGCGGGCGTGGCCTGGGAGGACGAGTCGATGGCCGACGCCGCGCTCCCTGGGACGGTGGTCTTGTTGAAGACGGCCGTGCTCGAGGCTCGACGACGAGGGGTCGACCCCGACGAGTTCCTGACGATGCTTTTCAAGCGCGAGGGGCCTGTTCCGCCCGCAGCTGAGTGGTAGCGAGTTAAGCCTCGCTCCGGCCGTAGAAATCGTCGACCGGGGCCGCTCTGCGGCCCCGTTCTTCGTGAGGCGCCCGTAAACGCGCGATCAGCGGCCGAGGTCGTAGCCGGTGTCGCGGGTGCGCTCGAGCTCTTGGCGGTGCTCTTGGACAACGCGCTGCTGCGGCCGGCTGAGGCTCATGTCGTGCTCGCCGCGCCAGATCGCCACGTCGCGCTCCGGCGCGCCGGTGGTCTGCAGCCACCGGCCCGGCTCGTCGCGCTGCGTCCGGACGACGTCGAAAACCGCCAGGCGGCCCGCCAGCTGGTCGTATCGGCGACGCTCCGTGTCGGTCTCAAGGTCGTCGCGGCGCCCCAACACACGGACGAGGCGCTGCTCGTCCAGCGCCGCCGGCCCGAGCCGCACGAGCTGCTGCTCGACGTCTGAGGTCCGGGTCGCCGTGGCCCGCACCCGCTCGTCGCTGTCGCCGAGCTGCTCGATGATCTCGCTCAGAGGGCGGCCGTCGCGCTGGTGCTCAAACGCCGTTCGATTCCGGCGGGCAGCGTCGAGATCGTCCGCCGCCCGACTGCGATCCTCGACGAGCTCGTCCCCCCGTGCGGTCCACGCCTCGGTGGCCGAGAACCGCAGGCGCGACGGCTGCTGTGTCTGGTGCTCGGCGATCTCGCGGTCGAGCCGTTCGATCCGCCGGGCCGGCTCGTTGACGCGCGTGCGAAGCAAGAGCGCCTCGGTCAGCGCGTCCTTGCCGCCCAGCTGCGCGAACTCGCGGCGAGCGGACTGCATCTCCCGGATGGCCTGCATGAACTGCCGCTGATACGCCGTCGGCGGGACCTTCCGCGGCGCCTCCCGCTCCGGCACGGCCTCACGCTGCTGCTCGCGCTCGACCGGCCGCTCCTGGGCCCGCCCGACCGTCGGGGCGTGCTGCTGAAGCCAGCGCACCACGGCCGGGTGCCCGGTCCCAAGCTGCTGCGCCGCGCTGAGCGTCAGCCCGCGGACCCGCTCAGCGCGCTCCTGCGCCTGACTAAGCGCCAGCGCGGGGCGCTCGTGCTCGGCGACGCTGAGCGGGTCGACGTGGCGGGTGGAGCGGTCGATCTGCATCCCGTGGACACGGTCGAGGCCGTCGAGGAGCTGCTCAAGGTACTTCTGCACCGGCTCGCGGTCCTTGCGGATCCGGGCCTGGGTCTCGTCGGCCTCGTCGACGCCGACGACGTCACGGCCCGTAAGCCGCTCCTCGAGGCGCTGCAGTTGCGCCTGGTCGCGCTCGATGCCCTGCCGCGCCGTGTGCTCCATGAGTCCGCGGTCCTGACGGTCCCCCGTCGGGTCGTGCTCGGCGAGCAGCCGGCGAGCGTCGTCGGCCCGGGCTTGCAGCTGATCGCGCTCAGCGAGCAGCTGCACGTCACCGCGGGCGTCTCGAGAGCCGGCCCAGGCGCCGCGAGCCTCGCGGTCCAGCCTCGTGAGGCGGGTCATCGCCTCCCGCGCCTCGACCAGGAGGGCGTGGCGGTGCTCGTCGATCTCCGGATCCGACATCCGCTGGACCCGCTCGGGGTCCAGCACCGTCGGGTTCTCCAGCGCGATCGCGGCCTCATGGTCGCGACGCTCCGCCATCCCGCGCACCAGGCGCTCGAGGCCCTGCGGCCGGCTGTCGGCGACGGTCACGAGATCCGCGCGGTCCCTCGTGCGGGTCAAGCCGACGTACGCGAGGTTCCGACCCAACCGGCCCGGGTCCGGCGCGAAGAGGATGGACCGGTCGACCGTCATGCCCTGCGCCTTATGGACGGTCCGGGCGTAGGCGTGCTCGACGGCCCGGCCGTCGGCGCCGAGCTCGAGCACGGCGCGCGGGAGGCGCACGGTCTGCCCGCGCCGGCTGCCGGCGACCGCACGGGCGGTGATCCCGTCCCTGCCGAGATCGAGGACCTCGAACCGCTCGCCGTTCTCGATCGTCCGCCGCGCGCTGCCCTCCTCGCGCACCGTGGCGGTGGCCACGAGTCGGTCGCCGGGTGCGACGAGCATCCCGCCGTACTCCCGCTCCCGGCTGCGGTCGATTCCGCCGCGGTCGACGCTCACCCGGCGAAGCTTCTCGTTGAGCTCTCGCCGGTGGGTGTTCTCTGGCGCCATCACCACCAGTTGGTCGACGTCGCCGCCGACGGCCTCGAGGGCCCGCTCGTACCGGCCGACCGCCACGCTGTAGGCGCTCTCGACGGTGGGCTGAATCTCGATGCGGTCGTGCTGGTCCGCCCACCGGGTCCACCCGGACACGTCGCCGCGGTGTAGCTGGTTGAGGCGGTCGCGCTCGACGTCGTTGCGCTGGCGGTGGACCTCGGTCAGCTGCAGCACCGGCGCGTCCTGGTGCTCGGCGAGGTACCGGAACCAGCCGCCGGCACCGACGGCCTGCAGCTGCACGTCGTCGCCGATCGCCACGACCTTCGCCCCACGCTCCGCCGCCCGCTGCAAGAGCGGTGCGATCTCCTTCGTCTGCGCCATTCCGGCCTCGTCGACGAGGACCACGGTGCGGTGATCCATCGTCCGCATCACCTTGGAGAACTCGCCGTCGCCAAGCGCGGTCCGCGCGAGGCTGTCGCGCTGCTGCAGGCCGACGTCGTCGAGCTCGGCGAGCGCCTGCAGCGTCGGGGCGACACCGACGACCTTGAGGCCATGGGCCTCGAACTCCTGGCGCGCCAGGCCGGCGATCGTCGTCTTGCCGGCGCCGGCGCGGGCCCGGATGACCTCGACGCCGTGCCCGGAGGTGAGGACCTGATCGAGCACCCGTCGCTGCTCGGACGACAGCGCGTGCCCGTCGGGCGTCGTGGTCGGCGCCTCGTAGCCGGCCGCCGAGATCCGCGGGGCCGTCGTGTCGGCCATCCGGCCGAGCGTGGTCTCGGCGACGGTCCGCTCGAGCTGCAGGTGCCGCTCGGTAGTCCACCGCGGCCGCTCCCCGCCCGTGACCTGCGCCAGACGGGAGTCCCGGAACACCCGACCCAGTGCGTCGCCGACCTCCTCCGCGGTGTAGCCCTCCGCGACCGACATCGCCGCTTGGCGGACCGCTCGCGCGTCCTCCGTCGACCGCTCCGCGGTCACCGAGTGCAGCGGCGCCGCCTGCAGCCGCTCCTCGAGCGACCGCGGCCGCGTCGACTCACTGCCGGCGCCGGCGCCCGCGAGCTCGCGCTCCGCGGGCGTCCGCACGAGTGCCTGGGCCTGCTCGACGCCGAACCCGTCGCGCTGCAACGCCTCGCGGACCTCCACGCGCCAAAGGCCGTGGTCCAGGCCCATGTCCTTCGCGCGCCGCGACTCCAACGCAACGCGTTCGGCCGCGGTCTTCGACCCCGCCGAGAGGCCTGCGTTCGCGAGCCCGCGGAGGATCTCCGCACGCCTGGTGGAGAACGTCTCGATCAGGCTCCGGTCGAAGCCCTTGATGTCGGCGAGCCCGTTGACCGGGGTGTCGAACTCGATCCCGAGCTCGCGGCCGAGCTCTCCGCGCAGAACCGCCTGATAGACGCTGCCGGCGGTCTTGGCCTGCTGGTAGAGGACCGGCGAGTTGATCGCCTGCGCCTCTCCCTTCTCCGGCCGCACGACGTTGGCCAGGACGGCGTGGGAGTGCAGCTGCGGGTCCGCGTTGCGGGTCGTCTCGTGCCGGTAGAGCACCCCGATCGC
>WLOB01000295.1 GCA_009699505.1 Actinomycetota bacterium
GAGGCCATCAAGGGCCGCATCTCCCAGATCAAGGCCGAGGTCGAGAACACCGACTCCGACTTCGATCGCGAGAAGCTCCAGGAGCGCCTCGCCAAGCTCTCCGGCGGCGTCGCCGTCGTCAAGGTCGGCGCCGCGACCGAGACGGAGCTGAAGGAGAAGAAGCACCGCGTCGAGGACGCGCTGCAGGCCACGCGCGCCGCGCTCGAGGAGGGCATCGTCCCCGGTGGTGGCGTCGCGCTGCTCCAGGCCGGCCTGAAGGTCGACGTCTCCGACCTCGAGGACGACGAGAAGACGGGCGCGAAGATCGTCCTGCGCTCGCTCGAGGAGCCCCTCCGCCAGATCGCGTTCAACGCCGGTCTCGAGGGCTCCGTCGTCATCAACGACGTGCGCAACGCCAAGCCGGGCGTCGGCCTCAACGCCTCCACCGGCGAGCTCGAGGACCTGGTCAAGGCCGGCGTCGTCGACCCCGCCAAGGTCACCCGCTCCGCGCTGCAGAACGCCGCGTCGATCGCCAAGAACATCCTCACGACGGAGGCCATCGTCGTCGAGCCGCCGGAGACCGACGGGGCGGCAGGACCGGGCATGCCCGATCTCGGTGGCATGGGCGGCATGATGTAGCCCCGACGGGTGGGCCAGGCGACACCGCGAAGCGTACCCTCGACGCTGATGGCCGCTTCGCATCGAGCCGGGCTTCGCCCCGACGTGCCCGCTCCGTGCTACGACGTCGTCGTGGTCGGGGCAGGCGCGGCGGGCTGCGTCGTGGCCGCCCGTCTGAGCGAGCAGAGCGACCGCTCGGTGCTTCTCCTCGAGGCCGGCGCGGTGTTCGCGGACGAACTCTCGTACCCGGAGGTCCTTCGTGACGAGCGCACGTTCCCGCAGCAGCACCTGTGGCGCTACGACGGCTTCCACGTCCGGGGCGACGCGACGCCGGCGTCGATCGTCCGCGGACGGGTCATGGGCGGGTCCGGTGCGGTCAACGGCCTGATCTGGCAGCGCGGGCTCCCGGAGGACTACGACGGCTGGGGACTGCCCTCGTGGTCCTCCACCGATCTCGCGCGGCGGTTCGACCGGATCGAGGACGACCTCGACGCCTCGCCGGCGGCCGTGCCCGACGGCCTGGCGACCCCGCCGCCGTCCTCCGGGACCGGCCGCGTGCCGCTGCACCGCTCGCCCCGCGAGGAGTGGGCGCCCGTCCACCGCGCGTTCCACGACGCGCTGCTGGACCTCGGCACCCCTGCCAACCCCGACCTCCTGCACGCCGCCAACCACGGCGTCGGACCCTACGCACGCAACAACGGGGCCGGCCGACGGATGAGCGCCGCCCTGTCGCACCTCGTCCCCGCCCTGGAGCGCCCGAACCTCGAGGTCGTCGGGGGCGCCCACGTGCAGCGGGTCCGTCTTGCCGCCGGCCGCGTGACCGGCGTGGAGCTCCGATCGGGAGATGCGGTGCAGGTCGTAGGGGCCTCGGAGGTGGTGCTCTGCGCCGGGGCCGTCGAGACCCCCCAGATCCTCGTGCACTCGGGCGTGGGGGAGGCGAAGACGCTGCGCGGCCTGGGCCTCGGGACACTCGTCGACCTCCCGGGTGTCGGGGCCAACCTGACCGACCACCCGTCGGCCATCACCACGGTGCGACTGCGCCCGGACATCCGCGCGTGGGACCTCCGGTGCCTGGTCGGCCTCGTGCACACCTCGTCGGCCGCGGGGGAGGGCGGCCGCAACGACCTCCAGATGCTGGCGATGTCCGGACCGTTCGTCGGCAACAACGGTGGGCATCTCCCCGAGGCGACCGATCCGGAGGCCGTCGACGCGGTCCTCAACCCGATCCTCTATGCCCCCCGCAGCGTCGGACGCATCGAGGTCGTCTCGGTCGATCCCTCGGTCCGTCCGCGGATCCACTACGACTACCTGAGCCATCCGGACGATCGCTCGCGGCTGCGGGAGGGGGTGCGCCTCGCGGCCCGGATCTACGATCACCCCGCGTTCGCGGAGATGATCGCCGACGCGGGTGGCACCCCGGATCCTGCGACCCTCGACGCGGACGACCTCCTGGACGCCTGGATCCGGCGGGGGCTGCACAGCACGCTCCACGGATGCGGCACCTGCAGGATGGGGTCCCCCGACGACCCCGACGCCGTGACCGACCCCCGCGGGCGGGTGCTCGGCGTCGAGGGTCTGCGGATCGCCGACCTCTCGATCGTGCCCCGGGTGCCCTCGGCCCCGACGCACGCCACCGCGATGGCCGTCGGGGCGCAGATCGCCGACTGGATGTAGCTGCGGTGCCGAAGGTCGCTCAGCCTCCTGCGTGCCCGATCGCACAGGAGCGCATCCACGCGGCGCGGCGAGACGTTCTTCCCTGGTAGATGGCCGGCAAAGCGCGAAGCCGCCTCCGGGGCCTCTCCGACGACGCCCTGCTGCTACGACTGATCGGGATGGACGCGGCCGCGTTCGAGGCGTTCTACGAACGCCACGCGACCGCGGCCCAGGCGCTCGCGCGGCGGATCGTCGGGAGCAGGCACAGCGCCGACGACGTCTGCCAGGACGCGTTCTTCTCCGTCTGGCGGCTCGCGATACGGTTCGATCCGCGGCGCGGCAACGCCCGGACGTGGCTGCTGACCATCGTGCGCAGCAGGGCGCTGGACCTGCTGCGTCAGCGGGGTCGGCTCCGCGAGCGCGAGATCGCCGACGACGCGGCGATCGGGCGCCATCCGGACGGCGAGGACGCGTCCACCGAACGGCAGGCGCTGAGCAACGTTGAATCCGAGGAGGTCCGTCGACTGCTCGACGTCCTGTCAGACGAGCAGCGGCGGGTGATCGAGCTGGCGTTCTTCGAAGGCTACAGCCACTACGAGATCGCGGCGCATCTGCAGATCCCCCTCGGGACGGTCAAGGCCCGGATCAACCGTGGCCTCGCCCGGATGCGGGACGCCGTCGAGACCGACGGCCCGGGCTGACCTCGTGAGACCGCTCGGCCGGTGGCCCTCGGCCGACGGCGGGCCCGCGTTCGGTCGGCCCACGCCGTGCCAGCGCTGACCTCGACGACACGTGGTTCGTCGTCGCCGGTTGCGCGGGGGAGGGCCACCGAGATGGCGTACGCATGCCCGTGCTCCTCGCCGGGCTCCCGGTCCCCGTCACCGGCGTCACGATCGGTCGGCTGTACGGCTCCTCGTCGGACGAGCGAGACGCGTCTGGCACCGGCGTGCCCGCCAGGATGTTGACGCATCCAACGCACCTGGATGGACACCGCCCAGCGACCGCCGCGCGTATCGCCGGAGCGTGCGCGCAGACTGCGCGTATCATGCGCACGCACGACGTCACCCACGCGTGCCATGCTGCATCGGCGATCCTCGAGTGACGCGATCGTCGTCGCAGACGGAAGATGAGCGGTGCGCGCGCACCGCGGACGCCGCGCGCGCAGTCCCTACGGCGGTGCGCGCACCGCTGGTCGTGCAGCACCTGACCGCCCGGGGTGCTGGCGACGCACGGGCTCCTACCGATCACGCGGCGTGCGCCTGCGCCCCAGCCCAGCGCCCCGCGGCTCGGAGCGCATGGCCATACATCGATCGACGAACGCCAAGAGCGGGAGAACCCCGCGTATGAAGCCAAGAGCGGCCCAACGAAGCTGCCGATGCCGAGCCGCCGCCCCTCACCGACACCGCGACCACCCGAACGCTCAGGCCGACCGTCAAGCGCGCACCTTCGCGATCGCCCCAGCCGGACGAGAGGACTGCTGAGCTCCACGCGCAGAGCGACGGCTGTGCATCGTCTGCTCGCGAGAGCTCCCAAACGATGCACACACAGTTACACCCAGCAGGTGCAGCTATGCGCACTGTGCGCGTGTCGAGAGGCGTCGTAGTGTCACGGCGCGCACGATTCGCCGTCGCGGGAGCTCGGTCCTCAGCCGGCGCCGTTCGTCGTCGCCTTGAGGAGCGACGCCAACGGCGTCTCCGGGTCGGCCAGCAGCGAGCGGTCCGGCGACAGGCCCTCGGTGATGGCGCGCTTGCTGAACATGAACTCCTTCGCGCTGTTGACGCAGTCGGCGGCGATCAGCTTCCCTCCGGAGAAGTAGAAGCACGCGAAGGCGCGATCGGAGCCCGGGTCGCCGCGCAGCACGATGTCGTCGTAACCCGTACTGAGTCCCGCGATCTGGAGCTTGAGGTCGTACTGGTCGGACCAGAACCACGGGAGGGCCGAGATCGGCTTCTGCGTGCCGCAGATCGTCCCGGCGATGCTCTTGGCGTGCTCGACCGCGTTGGAGACGCTCTCCAGGCGAAGGCGGCGGTCGTAGCGTGCGTCGGGGTGGTTGGCGCAGTCTCCGGCGGCGAAGATGTTGGGGTCCACGGTGCGGCCGTGTGCGTCGATGACGATGCCGTTCTCGACGGCCAGCCCGGCGTCCTGCGCGAGCTCGACGTTCGGCAGGACGCCGACACCGACGATGACGAGCTCGGCCGGGATGTGGTCGCCACCGACGAGCCGGACGCCGCTGACGCGCCCCTCGCCCTCGAGCGCCTCGACGCCGGCGCCGACGCGGAGGTCGACGCCCTCCTCCCGGTGGACGCGGTCGTAGAACGCCGAGACCTCCGGGGCGGTGACGCGCTGCAGGACGCGGTCGGCGACCTCCAGCACGGTGACGTCGACGCCCAGCTTCCGCAGCGACGCGGCCGCCTCCAGGCCGATGTACCCGGCGCCGACGATGACCGCGCGGCTCGTGCCGACGAGGCTGCCCTGGATGGCCTCGATGTCGGCGGCGTCGCGCAGGTAGTGGACGCCGGCGAGGTCGATCCCGGGGATGGTCAGCGGGCGGGGGCGGGCCCCGAGGCACAGCACGAGGTGGTCGTAGCCCACGACGTCGCCACCGTCCAGCACCACGGTCTCGGCCTCGCGGTCGATCCCGGTGACCCGGGCCTGACGGACATCCACCCGTTCCTTCTCGTAGAACTCCGGCTTGCGGATCAGCAGGTCCGCGATCGTCGTCGTTCCGGCGAGGAACGTCTTCGACAGCGGCGGGCGCTGGTAGGGCAGCGACGGCTCGTCGCCGATCAACAGGATCTCGCCGGTCCAGCCGCCCTGACGCAGGCTGGTGCACAGCTGCGCGCCCGCGTGGCTGGCTCCGACGACGACCACCCGGTCCGTGTTCATCCCTGTCCTCCGTCCGTCGCCGCCGCTCGGGCTAGCTGTCCGACTTGGGGGTGAGCTGGACCATCATCTTCTCGTAGCCCTTGACGAAGTTGGACTGCACGTACTCGGGCTCGCCGAGGACCTCGATCCGGTCGAAGCGCGTCAGGAGCTCCTCCCAGAGGATGCGCAGCTGCATCTCGGCGAGGCGGTTGCCCATGCAGCGGTGCACGCCGAACCCGAACGAGATGTGGTTGCGCGCGTTCTTGCGGTCGATGACGAGCGCGTCGGCGTTCTCGAACTTGCTCTCGTCGCGGTTGCCCGACGCGTACCACATGACGACCTGGTCGCCCTTGCGGATGAACTGTCCGCCGAAGTGGACGTCCTTGGTGGCGACGCGGCGCATGTAGGCCAGCGGGGTCTGCCAGCGGATGATCTCCGACACCATGTTGGGGATCAGCGACGGGTCGGCCTTGAGCTTCTCGAATTCGTCCGGATACTTGTTCAGCGCGAGGACGCCGCCGGACATCGAGTTGCGGGTGGTGTCGTTGCCGCCGACGATGAGCAGCGTCAGGTTGCC
>WLOB01000296.1 GCA_009699505.1 Actinomycetota bacterium
CGCGTCCGCGGCCGGCCCCCGTGCGCCAAGATCCCCCCGTGCCCGGCACGACCCTCCCCGACGTCCTCGTCGTCGACGACGACGCGGCGCTGCGCCGGACGCTCGAGCGGGCGCTGCGCCTCGGCGGGTTCGCCGTGCGCACCGCCGCGGACGGCGACGCGGCGCTCGAGGAGATCGCGCGCCGCGCCCCGGCCGCCGTCGTCCTCGACATGACGATGCCCGGCACGGACGGCCTCGACGTCATCCGCCGCTCCCGCGGCCGCGGGGAGGACATGCCGATCTGCGTGCTGTCGGCGCGGGACGGCGTCGACGACCGCATCCTCGGCCTCCAGGCCGGCGCGGACGACTACCTCACCAAGCCGTTCGACGTCGGCGAGCTGCTCGCCCGGCTGCACGCCCTGCTGCGCCGCCGCGGCGAGCCGACGGCCCGGATCAGCGAGGCGGGCCCGGTCCGCGTCGACCGGCGGCGCCACCTCGCCTGGCTCGACGACGAGCCCATGGAGCTCACGGGCCGGGAGTTCGGGCTGCTCGCCTGCTTCGTCGAGCACGCGGGCGTCGTCCTGACCCGCGACCAGCTGCTCGACCAGGTGTGGGGCTACGACTTCGAGGTCGGCACGAACGTCGTCGACGTCTTCGTCGGCTACCTCCGGCGCAAGCTCGAGGCCGACGGGCGCGAGCGCGTGCTGCGCACCGTGCGCGGCCAGGGGTTCACCCTCCGCCCATGAGCGCGGTGCGCGACCGCAGGCGCCGGGCCGACCCGCGGGGGACCCTTGCCCGCGCCGCCCGCAGCCTCCGCGTCCGGCTGGCGGTCGCCGCCGCGCTCGCGGCCGCGCTCGCGCTGCTCGGCGCCGGCGTGGCGGTCGTGGCGGGCGTGAACGGCAGCGAGCGCTCCGGCCTGGACCGCACGCTCGTCGCCCGCGCCACCCGCGCGGCGACCGTCGCGCGCGACGCCCTGGCGGGGCCGGGCGGTCGCCCCGCGCCCGGAGCGCCCGGAGCGCCGGCCGCGACGCCGGGATCCTCGTCGCCGCCCCCGGGCTCGTCGACCGTCGCGCCCCCGGCCGGGACCTCGAGCGTGCCCGTCGCGCCCGGGCGCCTCCTGGGTCCCGCCGACCAACGGCTGGGGGACGAGGTCGCGCTCGTCCGCGTCCTCCGCGGCGGTGCCGTCGTGGAGCGGCTGGGCAGCGTCGCCGACCCGGGTCTGCCGGTGCGGGCGGGCGGCGCACCCGCCACCGTCCGGGCCGGCGGGGCGCCGTGGCGGATCGTGCAGCGCCCGATCTCGGGGTCGCTCGTCGTCCAGGCCGCCGCACCCCTCGGCCCCGTGGACGCCCGTGCGGCGACCCTCCGCGACCGCGTCGTCGTCGCCGGCGTCCTCGGCGTCGCCGCGACGCTCGTGGTCGCCTTCCTGCTCGTCGGCGCCGTCCTGCGCGCGCTCGGCCGGCTGCGACGGACCGCCGCCGAAGTCGCCGTGACCGCCGACCTCGCCACCCGGGTCGACGCGACGCGCGGGCCGCAGGAGATCCGCGAGCTCTCGAGCGCCCTGAACGCCATGCTCGCCCGGCTGCAGACCGCCGACGGGGAGCGTCGCGCGGCGCTCGAGGCCACCCGGCGCTTCGCCGCGGACGCCGGGCACGAGCTGCGCACGCCGCTGGCGACGATCGGCGCCGGCGTCCAGACCCTCGCGGAGCACCCCGAGCTCGACGGGGCGGACCGCGACGCCGCCTTCCGGGACGTCCGGCAGGAGCACCGGCGGGTCGTGGCGCTCCTCGAGAGCCTGCAGACCCTCGCCCGCGGGGACGCGGCCGGCCGTCTGGAGCGCGAGCCGGTCGACGTCGTGGAGGTCGTGGAGGAGGCCGCGTCGTCCGTCCGGCGCTCGGCGCCGGCCGGCACCTCGATCGAGCTGCACGCACCGCCGGCGCTCGTCCGCGACGCCTGGCCGCCCGGCGTCCGGATCGCGGTGGAGAACCTGCTGCGCAACGCGGTGGCGCACGGCCGGCCGGCCGGCGCGGTCGAGGTCACCGTCGAGGCGGACGGCGACGAGGTCCACGTCACGGTCGACGACGACGGCCCGGGGATCCCGCCGGAGCATCGCGACCGCCTGCGCGAGCGGTTCGCCCGCGGTGCCCCCGCCGACACCCCGGGCTCGGGCCTGGGCCTCGCGATCGTCGAGCAGCAGGCCGGCCTCCACGACGGGCGCCTCGAGCTCTCCGACGCCCCGGCCGGGGGCCTGCGGGCGCGCCTCGTCCTCGGCCGGGCCCCGCGGGCGGAGCGGACGGGGGCCGGCGGGCCCCGGGCCGGCTGACGGCGTCCCGGTCCCTCCCGGACGCCGCCTGGACGTTCGGCGGCCGATCCGTCGTGGCGCGTTCGCGCTCGCCGCGGGCGGGTAGCCGCACCGCATGAACATCATCCGCCGCATCCTCTCCATGGCCAGCGCCAACCGCGCCGGCCGCACCGGCACCGCCCCCGCGGGTCGTCGCGGCCTCGGTCGCCGTCGCGCCCAGCCCACCACCCCGAAGGCGACGGGCCTGGCCGCCCTGCGCGGTCTCCTGCGCCGCTAGTCCACGCCCCGACCCCGCGGACCGTCAGTCCGCGTACCGCGGCTCCCACCGGGCGCGGGCGATCCGCTCCCGCAGGTCGTCGTCGCTGCGCTGCGGCGCCACGCCGTCGGCGACCGCGGCGCGTGCCACCGCGAGCGCGACGGTGTCCGCCACCTCGCGCAGCGCGCCGATCGGTGGCAGCAGCGGCGCGTGCGGATCGTGCAGCGCGGGGGAGAGCGACCCCAGCGATCGCGCGGCGGCCCGCAGCATCGTGTCCGTCACCCGCGCGGCCTGCGCGGCGACGACGCCCATCCCGACCGCCGGGAAGACGTAGACGTTGTTGGACTGCGCGACCCGCACCGACCGTCCCTCGTACTCGACCTCCGGGAACGGTGAGCCCGTCGCCATGAGCACCTTCCCCCTCGTCCAGCGCATGAGGTCCCGCGGGTCGGCCTCGGCCCGCGCGGTGGGGTTCGACAGCGGCAGCACGATCGGCCGGTCGACGTGCGCGGCCATCTCGCGGACGACCTCCTCCGTGAACGCGCCGCGCGCCGTCGACAGCCCGATCAGCGCCGTCGGCCGCACCGCGCGGACGACCTCGGCCAGCCCGGCGCCGGGCCCCAGCGGCCCCGTCGCCCGCTCCGCCGCCGGCGTCGTCGACCCGCGGGGCGCGACGGCCCCGGCACCGCCGACGTCCTCACGGGCGTAGACGCGCTGCGCGTCGGTGAGGTCCGTCCGGTCGGCGGTCAGCAGCCCGTCGACGTCGACGACCCAGAACCGGCGACGCGCCTCCTCCGCGGTCAGGCCCTCGTCCATCATCGCGTGGCGGATCTCGTCGGCCACCCCGATCGCCGCGGAGCCCGCGCCGAGGATCACGACCCGCTGGGCCGGCAGCGGCAGGCCCGCGACCTCGACGGCGCCGATGAGCGCGCCGAGCGCGACGGCCGCGGTCCCCTGGATGTCGTCGTTGAAGGTGCAGATCCGGTCGCGGTAGCGGTCCAGGAGCGGGCGGGCGTTGCGCGAGGCGAAGTCCTCCCACTGGACCAGCACGCCGGGGAGCTCGTTCTCCACCGCGGTCACGAACCGCTCCACGAAGTCGTCGTACTCCTGCCCCTCGATCCGCTCGTGCCGCCAGCCGAGGTAGCCGGGGTCGTCGATGCGGGCCTGGTTGTTCGTGCCGACGTCGAGCACGATCGGCAGCGTGCGGGCGGGGTCCAGGCCGCCGATGGCCGTGTAGAGCGCGAGCTTGCCGATCGGGATGCCCAGGCCGCCGGCGCCCTGGTCGCCGAGGCCGAGGATGCGCTCGCCGTCCGTGACGACGATGACGTCGACGTCCTTCTGCCGGCGGTTGCGCAGGAGCTCGGGCAGCCGGTCGCGCATGGGGTAGGACAGCGTCAGTCCGCGGGGCCGGCGGAACAGGCGGTGGAACCGCTGGCAGGCCAGGCCGACCGTCGGCGTGTAGACGATGGGCAGGACCTCCTCGAGGTGGCTCGTCAGCAGCCGGTAGAAGAGGACGATGTTCGTGTCCTGCAGCTCGCGCAGGTTCACGTACTTGTCGATGTCGCTCCGGCGGCGGCAGAAGACCTCGTAGGACCGGCGGACCTGCTCGTCGAGGGTCTCGATCGCGGGCGGCAGCAGCCCGTCCAGGCCGAGCACCCGTCGCTGCTCGGCCGTGAACGCCGTGCCGCGGTTGCGGAGCGGGTCCTCGAGGATCTGGGGGTACTGCACCGAGCCCATGCCCTGAACCTAGTGGCCGGGGCGGGCCGCCCGGCCGCGACGGGGACGCCGTCCACCCGCCCGGGGCGCTTCCGGTCGTTGTGGTCGGGGCGGGGCCCGACGGACGCGCCGTCCGCCCCCGCGGCGTCCGCCGCGGAACGCCGCCGGGTGCAGGGCGTTCACAGGCCTGCCACCCCTCGGTCACGCGCCGGTGACATCCCGGGGGCCCGCGGGGCGGAGTCTGGGTCCATGGCCGGACTGCCGCCGCTCTACGCCCACCGGTTCGGGCGCGACAAGGGCCCCGACTCGTCGCGCCGGGCGCTCCGTCGCACCCTCGCCGGGCCCGTCGACGGGCTCGAGACCGACGTCTGCCTGACCGCGGACGGGCGCGTCGCCGTGATCCACGACCCGTGGCTGTCGCTCGGCACGACCGCGAAGGGCTGGGCGCACGAGACGGACTGGGACGTGATCGCCGCGTCGTTCCTGCGCGACCGCCACGGCGTGCGGACCTCGCAGCAGCCGATGGTGCTCGAGGACCTCTGGGACCAGATCCCGAACGGCATGCCGCTGCAGCTCGAGGTCAAGGCGCACGGCGACCCGGCGCTCGCGGCCCGCACCGCCGAGGCGGTCTGCGACGCGCTGCAGGAGCGGCCCGAGCGCCACGGCGTCGAGGTCATCTCCTTCCACCGGATCGCCTGCGAGGTCGCCGCGGCCCGCGGCGAGGACGCCCGCCTCGTCGTCTGGTCCGACATGCCCGTCGAGGCGCTCCTGGACTGGGCGATCGGCCACGGCGTCGGTGGCGTCTGCGTCGAGCCGCAGCTCCTGCACGCCCGCCTCGTCGAGGACCTGCGCCTCGGCGGCCTGAGCGTCACGAGCGGCACGATCAACGAGCTCGAGCTCGCCCGTCGCGTCGCCGGCCTGGGCATCGACGCGATCACGACGGACCGCCCGGGCCTCCTGCGCTCCGCCGACGTCACGGCGCGCGCGGAGTCCCTGGCGGGCTGAGGGGCGCGGTCCCCGCACGCGGCGTCGTGGCAGCGGCGCTGGCGGGAGAGCGCCCGACGGGGCGCGCGACGCCGGCGTGCTGCCGTCCGCGTCGGGACCGATCGCAGGCCCCCGACCGATGCGGGTCGGGGTCGGCCCACGACACCGCCGCGCACCGGGCGGGGCCGCCGGCCGACCGATGCGCGTCCGGGTCGGCCCGCGACACCGATCCGCACCGGGCGCCCCAGGACCCGTGCCGGCACGGAATCGAACCGTCCTGCGTGGCGCGGTCACGACATCGACACGGTGTCGGCGCGTCTCGGAGGTCACGTGCGACGGCGATCCCGGCGACGATCTGCGGGTGGACGATCATCGCGTCGCCGACCTCGCAAGACGGCAGGGCGGGGTGGTCTCCGCCGCACA
>WLOB01000297.1 GCA_009699505.1 Actinomycetota bacterium
CGCCCGGTCGGCTCAGCCGCGCTTGCGCGCGACGACCATCAGGTTGTAGAAGATCCCGGCCGGCAGCCGGCCCTCGAGCAGGCGCCGGTCGACCTTCTGGAAGAAGAGGTAGCCCTTGAAGGCGTACATCTTCCAGCCCCACGGGACGTCCTCGTCCCGGGCGGAGGCCTCGAGGCCGCGGTTGAACCAGCCGAACCAGTTCGCGGCGAGCTCCTCGCCCCGGACGTCGACCCGCTCGAAGCCCGCGGCGTCGATCGGCGCGCGCAGCTCGGCGGGGACGAACGCGTGGACGTCGACCTGCGACTCGAGCGCGTGGTTCTCCGCGCCGCCGTCGTCGTGGCCGTGCTCGGCCGGACGCGCCTTGATCGCGCGGCGCCAGAGCGGCGAGACGCGGTCCGCGGCGCGCTTGGGCACCACGGCGATGCGGTCGCCGTTGCGGGACGGCTCCCCGGCGAAGAGGATCGCCCCGCCCGGCTTCAGCACGCGGTGGAACTCGGAGAACGCGCGCTCGAGGTCCGGGATGTGGTGCAAGACGGCGTGACCGAGGACGAGGTCGAACGAGTCGTCCTCGAAGGGCAGCCGCTCGGCGTCGGCGACGAGCGCCTCGACCTCGAGGCCCTGCTCCTGCGCGTTCTTCTCGAGGGCGGCGATCATGCCGGGCGAGATGTCGGTCGCCACGGCGGACCCGACGATGCCCGCCTTCAGCATGTGCAGCGTGAAGTAGCCCGTGCCCGCGCCGATCTCGAGGGACCGGCCGAACGTCGGCAGCGGCCTGCCGAGGAGCTTCTCGAGCTTCTGGCGGACCTGGTCGGCGCCGACCTCTCCCCAGTCGATCCCCCACTTGTGGTCGTACTGCGCCGCCGCGCCGTCGTGGTAGCGCGTGTTGACGTCGCGGATCCGCTCGGCGACCTCGGGCTCGGCAGCGGCGCTACCAGTGGTAGGAAAGGGACTCATGGGCCGCCGCAGTCTACGGGCCGCCGCGGCTCCACGGCGTGGTGGGGGTCACGCCCGCGGACGGTCGCGGGCGGGCGGCCGACCGCGCCTCTGTCGTAGATTCCGCGCCGATGCCCGACGCGCCACCCCTGTACCTCCAGCAGGACCAGCCCGAGGGCGTGCCGCCCCTGGCGCTGACCGGCGAGCGCACGCTGCCCGACGTGCCGGAGGAGAACTACTGGTACCGGCGCCACCTCGTCGTCTACGAGTGGATCGCGGAGCGGGTCGCGGGCCGCGCCGCCGCCGGCCCGGACGGCGGGGCGCCGCAGAAGGTCGTCGACCTCGCCTGCGGCGAGGGCTACGGGACCGCCGTCCTCTCCCGCGCGGCGTCCGAGGCCGTCGGCGTGGACGCGAACCCCGAGGCCTACGAGCACGCCCGCCTGCGCTACTCCGACGGGCGGACCCGCTTCGTGCGCACGCTCGTGGAGACGTTCGACGAGCCGTGCGACGTGCTCGTGTTCCTCCAGACGATCGAGCACGTGCAGGACCCCGACGCCATCCTCGAGCGGTTCAGGGCGCTGATCGGGCCGGGCGGCGAGGCGTACGTCTCCACGCCCAACCTGCTGACCCTGGCGCCCCCCGGGGCGGAGAAGTCCGAGAACCCCTGGCACGTCAAGGAGTACCGCGCCGGGGAGTACCGCGAGCTGCTCGAGCGGCACTTCGGGCACGTCGAGATCCTCGGCCTCTACCACGCCCGGAAGCTGCGCCTGCACGCCTGGGCGATCGAGCACGCCGGCTGGGACCGGGTGCACAAGGCGCTGCGCATCACGAAGCCGTTCTACGACCGCTTCACCCCGGCGATCGCCGCGTCGGACTTCGTCCTGCGCTCGGAGGCCGACGGCGCGGACCTCGACGCCGCGCTGGACTTCGTGGCCGTCCTGCGGCCGTGACCGACGGCGGGGGCGCCCTCGCGATCGTCCTCCACACGCACCTGCCGTACGTCGAGGGCTTCGACACCTGGCCCTTCGGCGAGGAGTGGCTGTGGGAGGCCGCGGCCACGTGCTACCTGCCGCTCGTCGACCTGCTCGACCGGCGGCCAGACGCCCGGGCCCTGACCCTCTCCGTCACCCCGGTCCTCGCCGACCAGCTCGTCGCCCCCGGCGTGGCGGACCGCTTCCGCACCTTCCTCGACGACACCCGGGAGGACGTCTACGCGCGCGAGGTCGACGGCTTCCGGGCGAACGGCCACGAGGCCGAGGCGCGCTCGCTCCTCGCGCTGCTCGGCGTCTACCGCGCCGCCCGCGGGGCCGCCGACGGCGACGACCTGGCCGGCGGGCTGCTCCGCCACGCGTCGTGGACCTCGAGCGCGACGCACGCCGTGCTGCCGCTGATCGCCACGCCCGAGGCCCTCGCGGTCCAGCTCGACGTCGGCACCCGGGGCCACCGGGCGCGCACCGGGCGCTGGGACGGCGGCCTGTGGCTGCCGGAGTGCGCGTACGCCCCGGCGCTCGACGCCGCCCTGGCGGAGGCCGGGGTGCGCACGGCGTGCGTCGACCTGACGGACCTCCTCGGCCACGGCGACGAGCGGCACCTGCGCCCGTGGGCGACCGGGGCCGGCACGACGCTCCTGCCGATCGACCGCGCGCTCATGGACCTCGTGTGGTCCGACGGCGCGATGCCCGCCGCCCCGGCGTACCGCGACACGCACCGCCGCACGACCTTCCACCTGCAGCCGTGGAGCAACGACGGCGCGGCGTGGGACCCCGACCGCGCGCGGCGGCGGGCCCGCGAGGACGCCGCCGCGTTCGTCCGCGCGGCCGTCACGCGGACCGCGGGCGGCGGCCTGGCGACCGTCGCGCTCGACACGGAGTTCCTCGGCCACTGGTGGCTCGAGGGGCTCTGGTGGCTCGAGGCCGTGCTCGACGAGGCCGCGGCGCAGGGGCTGCGCCTCGTGCACGCCGACCACGCCGCCGCGGCCGCGCGCGCCCGGGGCGTCGAGCGGCTGCCGGCGGAGGCCCGCACGACCTCGACGTGGGGCACGCCCCGCGACCTGACGACCTGGAGCGGCCCGCGGGTCGCGGCGATAGCGTGGGAGACGCGGGCGCTCGAGCTCGACGTCGTGGCCGCCGGGGCGGCCGCGACGGAGCGCGCCTGGCGCGAGCTCCTGGCCGCCGGGTCCAGCGACTGGGCGTTCCTGCGCACGCGCGGCACCGCCGGGGACTACCCCGACCGCCGCTTCGCCGGGCACGCCGAGGCGCTCCGGCGCGAGCTGCGCGGCCCCGGCACCCTCGAGCCGCGGCTGCGCGGCCTCGCGCCCGGGGTCGCCCGGTCCCCGGGTCCGTCGTCGGGGCCGCCGCGGTAGCGCACGGCCGGACGCCCGGTCCGTCGTCGGCGCCGCGACGGCGCCCGACGGCGTGCGCTCAGTCGGCGGCGCCGCGGTAGCGCGCCGCCGCGCGCTCGCGCTCCACCGCGTGGTCGACGATCGGCGCCGGGTAGTCCTCGCCGATCACGCAGCCCGCCGCCTCCTGCTCCTCGCGGCTCATCCTCCACGGCTCGGTGATCCGCGCGTCCGGGACGTCCGCGAGCTCCGGCACCCAGCGGCGCACGTAGCGGCCGTCGGGGTCGAAGCGGGCCATCTGGCGCGTCGGGTTGAACATCCGCTGGAAGTACGGCTTGGGGTCCACGCCGATCGACGTCACCCACTGCCAGTTGCCGTCGTTCTGGTTCGGCTCGCCGTCCTGCAGCAGGGCGTAGAAGTGCCGCTCGCCCGCGGTCCAGTCCACGTGGAGGTCCTTCGTCAGGAACGAGCCGACGACGAGGCGCGCGCGGTTGTGCATCCAGCCCGTGGTGGCGAGCTGCCGCATCCCGGCGTCGACGAGCGGGTAGCCCGTGCGGCCGTCCTTCCAGGCCTGGAGCGCCTCGTCGTCGTCCTCCCACTCCAGCTCGCGGTAGCGCTCCTGGTGCGCGCGCCGCCGGTCCTCGGGGTGGAAGAGGTAGACGTGGGCGTAGAAGTCGCGCCACGCGAGCTGCCGCACGAACGCCGCGGGCCCCTCGCCCGACAGCTTGCGCGCCCGCGCCTCGAGCCATCGCGGCGAGATCGTGCCCCAGCGCAGGTGGGGCGACAGCCCGCTCGTGCCGCCGGACGCGCGCCGCGACCCGGGTTTGCCGGCGAGGACGTCGTGGAGCTCGTCGTAGTCCTGGATCGGCCCGTCGAGCCACGCCCGGGCGGCGCGCAGGCCGGCCTCCTCCCCCGGCCGGGCGAACGGCTCGGGCGCGTCGGGCAGGCCGTCGGCGCCGAGGTCGTCGGGGCCCGCCAGGCCCTCGCCGGAGACCTGCGGGACGGCGATCGCCGACGGCGCGTCGAGCACCGTGCGACGGTCCTGGTGCTCCCAGTTGCGACCGAACGGGCTGTAGACGGTGTAGGGCTTGCCCTGCCCCGTCCGCGGCACGGACGGGTCGACGACGTACTGCCCCGGGGACGGGATCGCGCGCACGCCCGCGGCCTCGAGGGCCTCCGTCACGCGGGCGTCGCGACGCTGGGCGAACGGGCTGGCGTCGCCCGTCCACCGGACCGCCCGCGCCCCCGTCTCCTCCGCCAGGGCGACGAGCACGTCGGCCGGGTCGCCGTGCCGGACGACGAGCCGGCCGCCGCGCTCGCGCAGCGCGGCGTCGAGTTCGACCAGGCAGCCCGCCAGGAAGTGCGCGCGCGGCCCGCTTCCCGCCGGGCCGCCGGTGATCCGCGGATCGACGACGAACAGCGGCACGACCTGCTCGGCGTCGGCGACCGCCCCGTGCAGCGCGGGGTGGTCGCGGACGCGGAGGTCCCGCCGGAACCAGACGATCTCGGTGGATCCCATGACCCGGCTACGTACCCCACCGGAGCGCCGGACGACCCGGAGGGGGTTCAACCGGGGCGCGGAGCGGCGTAGAGTCAGGAGGCATGGACGACGCCGATCCCGACCTGCCGCTGTTCCCCCTCGGCCTCGTGGCCCTCCCCGGCGAGCAGGTCCCCCTGCACCTCTTCGAGGACCGCTACAAGGAGCTCGGCGCGCGCTGCATCGACGAGGACCGCGAGTTCGGCATCGTCCTCGTCGACGAGGACGGCCCGCGGTCCGTCGGCTGCGCGATGCGGGTGACCGAGGTGCTGCAGCGCTTCGAGGACGGCCGGCTCGACGTCGTCACCCGCGGGACGCGGCCGTTCCGCGTGATCGAGGAGCATCACCGCCACTCCTACGCGTCGGCGCACGTGCAGTTCCTCGAGGACGAGCCCGAGACGCCGGACCACGACGCCGCCGCGGCGGTCCGCCAGGCCTACGCGTCGTTGGCCAACCAGGCGACGGAGCACGAGGTCACCCCGGCCGAGCTCGTGGCCGCCGGCTCCTACGACCTCGCCGCGTCCGTCGAGTTCGCGCCCGAGGCCAAGCAGCAGCTGCTCGAGGCGCGCTCGGAGAACGCGCGCCTGCGGCAGCTGCTCGCCCTCCTGCGCGCGGCGCTCAAGCGCCTGGAGTTCGCGGACCTCGCCGAGGTGCGGGGCGCGAGCAACGGCGTCGTGCGCTTCGGGTGAGCGACGCGCCGGGGCAGGCGCCCGGCGGCCCCGGGGGACCGGGCGGCCGCGGCGCGGGGCCGGTCGCCGTGCGGACCGCCCGGCTCGACGACGAGGACGCGGTGCTGGCCCTCGTCGGCGCCGACGAGATCA
>WLOB01000298.1 GCA_009699505.1 Actinomycetota bacterium
CCGCTGATGTGCGCCGTCGAGATCGACGTCCCCGGCGCCCTGCCGAAGATCATCCGCGTGCTCGCCCACTACCAGCGCACGGACGAGGACCACCGCGCGCAGCACGTCTACCTCGGACGCGCGAAGGCCCTGCGCAAGGACCTCGACTCCGCCCAATAGGGGATGGGGAGCGGGCCCCGCCCCGAGCGTCGCGGGCCCGGCCTCGTCGGACGTCGTCGGGGCTCGTGGCACCCGCCGGGGGGAACGGGCCCCGCTCAGGCCGAGACGGTGCCCGAGGCGGTGTTCACCAGCTCGCGCAGCTCGACGTCGGGGTGGCGCGCGACGAAGCGGCGCAGCTGGAAGCCGTCGGGGAACGCGGCGAAGACGGCGCCGTCCGCGCCGAACAGCGCGACGCCCGCGCCGTCGCCCTCGACCGTGGGGACGTCCTCGAGGTCGATGAGCCGCGCCTCCGTCCACGGGAGGGGATCCAGGCGGATCTCGGCGCCGAACTCGTCCTGCATCCGCTGCACCGCGACCTCGAACTGCAGGGCGCCGACGCCACCGAGGATCGGGCGGGGGTCCTGGATGCCGCCGCGCTGCAGCAGGCGGACGACGCCCTCCTCGTCGAGCTGTTGCAGGCCGCTGCGGAACTGCTTGTGCCGTCGGGCGTCGCGGTTGACGGCGGCGGCGAAGCGCTCCGGCGGAATCGTCGGGATCGGCGGGAACGCCACGTGCCCCGAGCCGGCGAAGAGGGTGTCCCCGACGCGGAGGTCCAGCGCGCCGACGACGCCGATGACGTCACCCGGCCAGGCCTCCGGCAGGTCCTGTCGCTCGCGGGCGAAGACGGCGTGCGCGTGGTGCATCGTGAACGGCCGCCCGTTGCGGCTGTTCTGCACCTTGAGCCCGCGCTCGAAGCGGCCGGAGCAGATGCGGACGTAGGCGATGCGGTCGCGGTGGCGCGGGTCCGTGTTGGCCTGCACCTTGCAGACGAAGCCGGAGAACGACGCCTCGAGCGCCCGGGGGACCTCGTCCGTCGTCGGCCGCGGCGCCGGGGCGGGCGCGATCTCCTGCAGCGCCTGCAGCAGCGCGTCGACCCCGAAGTTCCACACCGCCGAGCCGAAGAACAGCGGCGTCGAGGTGCCGGCCTCGAAGGTCTCCGGGTCGTGGTCCGCCTCGACGGCGTCGAGCAGGTCGACCTCCTCGCGGGCGGTCGTCCAGAGCGGGTCGTCCTCGATGTCCGCGTCGTCCGCCGACACGACCTCGTCGTCGACGACGGACGAGCCGCGCGCGGTGCGCGTGAAGCGGTGGAACGAGTCGTCGCGGCGGTCGATGACCCCGGAGAAGTCCTGGCCCTCGCCCACCGGCCAGGTGACCGGGGTGGCCCGCAGCCCCAGCTCCTTCTCGATGTGGTCCACGAGCTGCAGCGGGCTGACGCCCGGCCGGTCGCATTTGTTGACGAACGTGATGATCGGGATGCGCCGGGCCCGCGCGACCTGGAAGAGCCTCCGGGTCTGCTGCTCGATGCCCTTCGCGGCGTCGATCACCATGACGGCGCAGTCCGCCGCGGCGAGGACGCGCAGCGTGTCCTCGGAGAAGTCCTGGTGGCCCGGGGTGTCCAGCAGGTTCACGACGACGTCCCCGACGGCGAACCGCAGCACCGTCGAGCTCACGGAGATCCCGCGGTCGCGCTCGATCTGCATCCAGTCCGACGTGGCGTTGCGTCCCCCGGCGCGGGCCTTCACCGCGCCGGCCTCGTGCACGGCGCCGCCGTAGAGCAGGAGCTTCTCCGTCAGCGTCGTCTTGCCGGCGTCCGGGTGGGAGATGATCGCGAACGTCCGCCGGCGCCCCGCCTCGCGGCGGAGGTCGGTCGTCGCGGCGGTGGTCGGTGCGGCGGTGCCGTCGGTCGCGGCGGGGGCCGGGATGGGCGTCTCGGCCATCGCACGAGCGTAACGAAGGGCGGCCGTCTCCCCGGGTCACCCCCGGGGTCGAACCTCCGCCCGGGCGGGGCCGCGTCCGAGCCGCCTCGCCGCGGCCCGGAGGAGCGACGTGGGACGATGGCCGGGTGCCCCTGAAGATCACCGACCGCGCCGCGAAGATCCCGCACTACCCCGCCGCGGGCGGGTACAGCCTGCCCGACGGGGTGGCGCTCCTGGCGTCGAACGAGTGCCCCGACCCGCCGCTGCCGGAGGTCGTCGCCGCCGCGGCCGCCGCCCTCGGCGCGACGAACCGCTACCCCGACCCCTCGTACCGGCCGCTGCGCGAGGCGCTCGCGGAGCAGACGGGCGTCGACGCGTCGCTCATCGCCGTGGGCAACGGGTCCTGCGAGGTGCTCCTCGCCCTCGGCGAGGCGCTCCTGGACCCCGACTCGGAGCTCGTCTACGCCTGGCCCGCCTTCTCGGTCTACCCGCACCTCGAGGCCGCCTCGGGCGCCACCGCGGTCCGCGTGCCGCTCGACGGGGACCACCGCCACGACCTCGACGCGCTGGCCGCCGCGATCACGGACCGCACGCGCCTCGTCATCGTCTGCAACCCGAACAACCCGACCTCGACCGCCGTCGGCCTCGACGAGATCCGGGCGTTCCTGGCGAAGGTGCCCGAGGACGTCGTCGTCCTGCTCGACGAGGCGTACATCGAGTTCGCGGAGCAGTACCGGCCCGAGGACTCGATCCCGCTGCTCATGGAGCACCCGCACCTGATGCTCCTGCGGACGTTCTCCAAGCTCTACGGCCTCGCCGGCCTGCGCGTGGGCTACGGCCTGTGCTCCTCGCCCGAGCTCGTCGCCGCCGTCGAGCGGGTCCGCCAGCCGTTCGTCGTCAACGTCGCCGCGGCGGCCGCCGCCACGGAGGCGCTGCGCCACCCCGGCGCCACGCAGGCCCGGATCGCGCAGGCCCGGGAGTCGCGCGCCGTGCTCGCCCAGGGCCTGCGCCGCCTCGGCATCGAGCCGGCGGCGTCCGAGGCGAACTTCTCCTGGTTCGACCTGCCCGCGGGCGAGGACGCGTCGGACGACGAGCGGGGCGCGCTCGAGACGCGCGTCATCGGGCGGCTCCGCGACGCTGGCGTCCTCGTGCGCTCCGGCGGCGCCCTGGGCCGCCCGGGTGCGCTGCGCGTCACCTACGGCACGCCGGAGGAGAACGAGCGCTTCCTCCGCGAGCTGACCGTCGCGCTGGCCTGAGCCGGCGCCGCGGGCCGGTCGCCCGGGACCACGCGGACGGGCCCGCCGCGCCGTCGACGCCCGTGCGTCCCGTCCGCCCGGGCGTCGTCGCGCCGCTGCACTAGGTTGCGGCGGTGCGCTCCGTCGTCCAGGACTACGTCGAATCCATCCTCGCCGACTGCGGGGCCGACCGGTCCGGCGCGGTCGCGGACTACATCCCGGAGCTCGCCGCGGCGGACCCCGACCGCTTCGGCATCTGCGTCGCCAGCGCCGACGGCTACGTCTACGAGGCCGGCGACTCGCGGGTCCCGTTCACGATCCAGTCGATCTCGAAGCCGTTCACCTACGGCCTGGCGCTCGCCGACAACGGGATCGCCGCCGTCGACGCGAAGGTCGGCGTCGAGCCGTCGGGCGACGCGTTCAACGAGATCAGCCTCGACCCGGTCACCGGCCGCCCGCGCAACCCGATGATCAACGCCGGCGCGATCACCGCCGCGTCGCTCGTGGCGGGCGCCACCCCCGAGGAGTCCTTCGACCGCGTCCGGCAGGCCTACTCGGCGTGGGCCGGCCGCGACCTCGAGCTGGACGAGCAGCTCTACCGCTCCGAGCTGCGCACGGGCCACCGCAACCGCGCCATCGGCCACATGCTGCGCACCGTCGCGATCCTCGAGGACGACCCGGAGCCCGTCGTCGACCGGTACTTCCGGCAGTGCTCCCTGCTCGTCGACGCCCGAGACCTGGCCCTCATGGCCGCGACGCTGGCCAACAACGGGCGGCACCCGCGGACGGGCGTGCAGGTCCTCGCGCCCCACCTCGTCGAGCGGGTCCTCTCCGTCATGACGACCTGCGGCATGTACGACGGCGCGGGCGACTGGGTCTCCGGCGTCGGGATGCCCGCCAAGAGCGGCGTCGGCGGCGGCGTCCTCGCGGTCCTGCCGGGCCAGATCGGCGTCGCGGTCTTCTCGCCGCGCCTCGACGAGCACGGCAACAGCGTCCGCGGCGTGCAGGCCTGCCGCAAGCTGTCGCGGGAGCTCGAGCTGCACTTCCTGCACGTCTCCCGCAGCGCCCGCTCCGCCGTCCGCGCGTCGTGGGACCTGCTCGACCGGCCGTCGCGCCGGCGCCGCACGGACGACGAGGAGGAGGTCCTGCGCGAGCACGGCCGCCGCGCGCGCATCTACGCGCTGCACGGCGACCTGCACTTCGCGGGCGCCGAGACCGTGGTGCGCGAGATCGCCCGGCGCAGCGACGAGCTCGAGCTCGTCGTCCTCGACCTGCGACGCGTGGACGACGTCGCCGGGGTCGCGCGGCGGATGCTCGCCGAGCTGCGCCACCGCCTCCGCGACGCCGGCTGCGAGGTCGCGATCGTCGACCCCGACGGCGTGCTGCCCGAGGAGGAGCACGGCGCGGAGGCGTGGCCGCCGCGCCACGGCGGGCTGGACGGCGCGGTCGAGTGGTGCGAGGACGAGCTGCTCGCGCGGCACGGGACCCCGAGCTGCCGGATCGAGCGGATGACCCTCGAGCAGCACCCGCTCACCGCCGGGCTGTCGGCCGACGGCCTCGACCTGCTGCGGCCGCACCTGCGCGCGCACACCGCCGAGGAGGGGGAGGCGCTCGTCCGTCGCGGCGACCCGCCGGCCGGCATCCACCTCCTGCTGTCGGGGCGGGTCACCGTGAGCGTCGAGGGGCCCGACGGCCGGCCTCGGCGCGTCGCGACGCTCGCCGCCGGGATGAGCTTCGGCGAGCTCGCGCTCGTCGCCGGCCGCCCGCACGCCGCCGACGTCGTGGCGGAGCACCGCACCGACCTGCTGGTCCTCGACGCGGACGGGTTCGCGGCGCTCGGCGCCGAGGCCCCCGGGGTGCGGCTCGCGATCGTCGAGGGCCTCATCACCCACTTCTTCGAGTCCGACGCCCGTGCGGCGCAGGCGCTGGCGCAGCGCCGCCCGGCGGGCACGGGCGAGGAGGAGCCCGTGGCCGCGCCGGCCTGAGGCCGGGGCCGGTCACCGAACGTTCCCATCCGGTCCGCGCCGGCGGCCTACGGTCGGCCCACCATGGACTCCTGGTACTCCGGCCTCTTCGACGACGACGACCTGGCCGCGGACGTGCGCGGCGACTGGGAGGCCGCGCTGGCGGGCGGCGCGAGCCCGTCGCGCGCCACCCGCCGGCTCGTCGAGGACTGGCTCGACGAGGTCGCGGGCGCCCCGGCGCTGGCGGCCTCGTTCTGGATCGCCCTGGCGGCGCTCCAGCTGCACGCCGGCGTCCTCGAGACGGACGTCCGCGACCGCGCGGTGCGGGCGATCGGCCGCGGCGAGGACCTGCAGCGCTGGGAGGCCGGGCCGTTCGGCCGGGTGCTGGACGAGGACCCCGACGACGACCGGGACGAGGTCGCGGTGCGCCGCCACGTGACCACGGCGCTCCGGGCGCGCCTGGTGCGCGCGCCGGTGGTCGACGGCGTCCCGGGCGCGCAGCGCGCCTGAGGGCGTCGCG
>WLOB01000299.1 GCA_009699505.1 Actinomycetota bacterium
CCTGCCGTGCTGCCCGTCGCCCGCCAGGAGCTCGACCGTGCGGGCGGCCATCTCGCCCTGCCCCGGCGCGGTCGGGTGGACGACGTCGGGCAGCACCATCCGCCGTCCGCCGAAGTCCGTCAGCTCGAGCACGAGGGCGCCGTGCGCGGCCGCGACGTCGCGGACCAGCGACGAGGCCTGCGCCGGCATCGGGGCGCAGGACGGGCGGCCGAGGTCGTCGGGCAGCGTGGCCAGGACGACCCGGTCGGCGTGCGTCGTCGCCAGACCGACCAGGGCGTCCATGGTCAGGCGGTAGTCGTCGGGTCGCCAGTCCTCGCCGCGCACGTCGTTGACGCCGGCGTAGACCAGGGCGACGTCGTAGCGGCCGTGCATCCGCGGGGCGAGGTCCTCGAGGACCTCCTGCGCCGTGGCGCCGTTGCGCGCGAGCTTGTGGAACGGCACGTCGAACGCCTCGGCCACCCACGCCGCCCACGACTGCATGGAGACGCCGAGGAGCGGCTCGCCCTCGCCGACCGTGATGGAGTCGCCGAGCGCCACGACACCGCGCCGGCTCGCGGAGCCCTCCGGGGGCAGGACGTCGGGCGCCTCGCCCGTGACGGCGGAGAACGGGCTCATCGGCCCGCCCCGGTCGTCAGGGCCTTCAGCCGCGCCGCGTGCTCGTCGGTGAGCTGCCCCGCCTCGAGCCGGTAGCCCCAGGAGCCGCCCTGCTCGCCGGGCACGTTCATCCGGTGCTCCGCGCCGAGGCCGAGCAGGTCCTGCACCTGCATCATGCAGAGCGACGCGCGCGAGCTCTGGGCCAGGGCGATCAGGGACCACCACGGCTCGTCCTCGCGCACGCCCGCGGCGTCGATCGCGGCGTCCGTCTCCGCCCGTCGCGCGTCCGGGATGGACTCCCACCAGCCGCGCAGCGTGTCGTTGTCGTGCGTGCCGGTGTAGAGGACCTGGTTCTCCCGGTGGTTCTCGGGCCGGTGGGGGCCGTGCGGGTCGTCCGGGTCGAACGCGAACTGCAGCACGACCATGCCCGGGAGCCCGAGGTCGTCGCGCAGGCGCTCGACCGCCGGGGTGATGACGCCGAGGTCCTCCGCGATCAGCGGCAGCGGCGAGGAGTCGGTCGCGGCCGGGTCGCCCGGCGCGGCGTCCGTGTCGGGCCGCAGCTCCTTCGCCGCGGCGTCGAAGACCGCGCGGCCGGGGCCGCGGGCCCACCGGCCGTGCGAGGCGTCCGGCGCGTCCTCGGGGACGGCCCAGTACGAGACGAACCCGCGGAAGTGGTCGATGCGCGCGAGGTCGAAGAGGTCGAAGGTGCGGCGGAACCGCTCCGTCCACCAGCGGTAGCGCCGACGCCGGATCGCGGGCCAGTCGTAGACGGGGTTGGCCCAGAACTGGCCCTTGTCGGAGTAGGCGTCCGGCGGCGCGCCGGAGACGACGCCCTCCCGGAACAGCTCGGGGTGCGCGCGGTGGTCGGCGCCGTCCGGCGCCACGTAGATCGGCACGTCGCCGATCATCCGCACGCCGCGCTCGGCGGCGTAGGCGCGCAGGGCGCCCCACTCGCGCTCGAACCGGACCTGGTCGGCGACGGCGCCCTCGCCGGCGAACGCCTCCCAGTCCTCCACCCAGAAGCCGTGACGGGCGCGGAACCCGTCCTCCTCGTCCTGCGAGACGGGGGCGTCCGGGTCCTCGAGGAACCCGTTCCAGGCGGCGAACGCCGACGCCGACTTGTACGGCGAGCGGTACTCGTCGGGCGGGCCGAGCGGCAGGGTCTGCCACCAGGACTGGCCCGCCGCGTGGAGCCAGTCCACGAAGGCGTAGGCCTCCGGACCGAGGCGTCCGCCCGGCAGAGAGGTGAGGTGCAGCTGTACGCCGCTCGATCGCGGTATGGCCATCCGTTTAACGTTTCCTGTCCGGCGCTGCTGGATAGTGGCTCGAACACGTGCCCGGCGCCACATCCTCGCAATCCCCGCCACCCCGCATCCGCGTCGAACGTCCGGGTCCGGCCGTCGACGGCGGGCGGTATCCGGTCAAACGGACGGCGGGGGAGACCATCGACGTCCACGCCGACGTCTTCCGGGACGGGCACGACACGCTGCGTGCCGTGGCCCGCTTCCGGCCCGAGGGGGCGGACGACTGGCGCGAGACGCCGCTGCGCCCCGTCGACGCCCACGAGGACGGCGTCCGGTGGGAGGGCTCGATCGAGCTCGACGACACGCTGGGCCTCTGGCAGTGGCAGGTCCTCGCCTGGGTCGACCGCTTCGCGACGTGGCGCCACGAGATCGACCGCAAGCACGCAGCGGGACAGGAGGACCTGTCGGGCGAGCTGTCCGAGGGTGTCCTGATCCTGCGCGACGCGGCCGCCGGCGCCGAGGGCGCGGCCAAGGCGCGGATCCTCGAGGCCGCCGACGCCCTCGAGGGCCCCGGCGCGACGCCCGAGGTCGCCCTGGACCCCGACCTCGCGGCGGTCCTCGCGGCCCACCCCGACCGCGCGGAGCAGGCGACGGGCGAGACGCTCGGCATCCAGGTCGACCCGGAGCTGGCCCGCTTCGGCTCGTGGTACGAGCTGTTCCCGCGCTCCTACGGCGGTCTGCAGGGCGCCGCGGAGCAGGTGCCGCGCCTGGCCGAGCTGGGCTTCGACGTCCTCTACTTCCCGCCGATCCACCCCATCGGCCTGAAGAACCGCAAGGGCCGCAACAACGCGCTCGTCGCCGGTCCCGACGACCCCGGCAGCCCGTACGCGATCGGCTCGGAGGAGGGCGGCCACACCGCCGTGCACCCCGAGCTCGGCACGATCGAGGACGTCGACCACCTCGTCTCCGTCCTGGACGAGCACGGCATGAAGCTCGCGCTGGACTTCGCGATCCAGTGCTCCGCCGACCACCCGTGGCTCACGGAGCACCCCGAGTGGTTCAACCGCCGCCCGGACGGCACCCTGAAGTACGCGGAGAACCCGCCGAAGAAGTACCAGGACATCTACAACGTCGACTTCGCGTGCGAGGACTGGCGCGGCCTCTGGCAGGCGCTGCTCGACGTGGTGCGCTTCTGGATCGACCACGGCGTGCGGGTCTTCCGGGTCGACAACCCGCACACGAAGCCGCTGCCGTTCTGGGAGTGGCTCCTGGCCGAGGTCCGCCGGACGGACCCCGACGTCGTCTTCCTCGCGGAGGCGTTCACCCGCCGTCGCGTGATGCAGGCGCTGGCGAAGGTCGGCTACCAGCAGTCCTACACGTACTTCACGTGGAAGAACGCGTCCTGGGAGATCCGGGAGTACTTCGACGAGCTGGCGCACTCCGGGGAGCAGGAGTACTTCCGCCCCAACGCGTTCGTCAACACGCCCGACATCCTGCCGGAGTACCTGCAGCACGGCGGGCGCAACGCGTTCCCGGTCCGCGCCGTCCTCGCGGCGACGCTCTCGCCGAGCTGGGGGGTCTACTCCGGCTTCGAGAACCTCGAGCACACCCCGGTCAAGCCGCACAGCGAGGAGTACCTCGACTCGGAGAAGTACGAGGCGCACGAGCGCCGGCTCGACGGGGAGCTGCTCCCGCTCATCGGGACGCTCAACCGCGCCAGGCGTGACAACGTGGCCCTGCAGCACCTCGGCGACCTGCGCTTCCTCGACACCCACAACGAGGCGCTCGTCGCCTACGTCAAGCGCCGCGGCGACAACGTCGTCATCACGGTCGTCAACGTCGATCCAGAACACCCCCAGGAGGGCCTCGTGGAGATCCCGCACGACCTCGGACTGCCCGGGTCCTACACCGTCACCGACCTCCTCAGCGTGGAGCGGTTCGACTGGCACCAGGGCGGCAACTACGTCCGCCTGGTCCCGGGCGAGCGCGCCGCCCACGTGCTGCGGGTGGACACCCGATGAGCGGCGAGCTGCCGACGCCCGGCGGGCCGGACGCCACGAGCCTGCCCGAGCCCCGGGACCCCCACGGCTCCGCGCCGACGGGCGACACCACGACGCTGCCGACCCCCGGGTCCGCCGGCTCCGGCGCCCGCGAGCCCGCGCACCACAACCACCCCAACGCGTGGTTCGAGAGCGACCCGCTCTGGTTCAAGACCGCGGTCTTCTACGAGATCCACCTGCGCGGCTTCTTCGACGGCAACAACGACGGCTCGGGCGACATCCGCGGCCTGACGGAGAAGCTGGACTACCTCCAGTGGCTCGGCGTCGACTGCATCTGGCTCCTGCCGATGTACGCCTCGCCGCTGAAGGACGGCGGCTACGACATCGCCGACTTCTACGCCGTGCACGAGGACTACGGCACGATCGACGACATCCGGGCGCTCATCGAGGCGGCCCACGAGCGCGGCATCCGGATCATCGCGGACCTCGTGATGAACCACACCTCGTCGGACCACGAGTGGTTCCAGCGGGCCAGGAACGCGCCGAAGGGCTCGCCCGAGCGCGACTGGTACGTCTGGAACGACGACGACGAGCTGTACTCCGAGGCCCGGATCATCTTCGTCGACACGGAGCCCTCCAACTGGAGCTGGGACCCCGTCGCCGGGCAGTACTACTGGCACCGCTTCTTCGCGCACCAGCCCGACCTCAACTACGACAACCCGGCGGTCCAGGAGGCGATGCTCGAGGCCCTGCGCTTCTGGCTGGACCTCGGGCTGGACGGCTTCCGCCTCGACGCGGTGCCGTACCTCTTCGAGCGGCCGGGGACCAACGGCGAGAACCTGCCCGAGACCCACGAGTTCCTCAAGCGGGTCCGCAAGGAGGTCGACGAGGGCTACCAGGACCGCGTCCTCCTCGCGGAGGCGAACCAGTGGCCGGCCGACGTCGTGGAGTACTTCGGCGACGGCGACGAGTGCCACATGGCGTTCCACTTCCCGGTCATGCCGCGGATGTTCATGTCGCTGCGCCGCGAGGACGCGACGCCGATGTACGAGATCCTCGAGCAGACGCCCGACATCCCCGAGAACTGCCAGTGGGGCATCTTCCTCCGCAACCACGACGAGCTGACGCTCGAGATGGTCACGGACGAGGAGCGGGACTACATGTACGGCGAGTACGCTAAGGACCCGCGCATGAAGCTCAACGTCGGCATCCGCCGGCGCCTCGCCCCGCTGCTGGACAACGGCCGGGACGAGATCGAGCTGATGAACGCGATCATGTTCTCGCTCCCGGGCTCCCCGGTCCTCTACTACGGCGACGAGATCGGGATGGGCGACAACGTCTACCTCGGCGACCGCGACGGCGTCCGGACGCCGATGCAGTGGACGGGCGACCGCAACGGCGGCTTCTCGAAGGCCGACTTCGCGCAGCTCTACGCGCCGCCGCTGATGGACCCCGTCTACAGCTACCAGGCGGTGAACGTCGAGGCCCAGCTGCGCACCCCGACCTCGCTGCTGCGGTGGATGAAGCGCTTCATCCAGCTGCGCAAGGAGCACCCGGTGTTCGGCGTCGGCTCCTACGAGCCGCTGTCGCCGTCGAACGCGAAGGTCTTCGCGCACGTGCGGCGGTACGAGGACGACGTGGTTCTCTGCGTCCACAACATGGCCCGCAGCGCCCAGGCGGTCGAGCTCGACCTCTCGGCCTTCGAGGGGCGCTTCCCCGAGGAGATGTTCGGCCGCACGCTGTTCCCCCGGA
>WLOB01000003.1 GCA_009699505.1 Actinomycetota bacterium
ACGTGTGAGTTCGGGCTGCTGCGAACACTCGGCCCGGGCGCGGCCAGATCCGTTGGCCGCGGCCCTCGATGAGGTCGACCCGGATCGACAGCCACGTACGCGCCATTCCGTGAGTCTCCCAGGGAGCCGCGTCGAGAAACGATCGTCTGTCGACGCGACGCCGCCGCCCGTTCAATCCAGCTTGATCGGCGTCGGCAACCCGTGTCGAGAACCTACGACGAGAAACCCCGCCGTGTCAGCTTGTCGACGGCGCTCAGGTGGCCCTCGGTACGTCAGCCAGGGCCCGGTGGGGGCCCGCGCCCCAAATGGCCACTGGTGACACGTTCGTTAGTACTGCCCCAAATAGCGGACATCGTCCACAAAATCGTAGGGTGCCCCTCGCGATAGAGGGGCACCCCGGGGGAGCTAGCGGGTGACGGTGACCCGGCGGGTGGTGCTGGTGCGCTTGCCGTACGGGTAGCTCGGCGAGGGCAGCACGACGGCACGGAACCGGTAGGTGCCGCGCAGTGCCCGGGGGACGCGGTAGCGGAAGCTCCACCGCCCGGTGGCGGCGACGTTGGCGGTGCCGGCGGTGCGCCAGTTGTTGCCACGGTTGCTCGCTTGGATCACGATGCTGCTCCCGGCCGACGACCCGGCGCGACCGGTGAGCTTGCCCGCGAACCGCACGGTCTTCCCGACGCGGATGCGCTTAGCGGTCGCGCGGAACGACGTCTGCGCCGTCACGCGGATGCGGAGCGTCTGCACCCCGACGGGGTTGGTGTCGCGCGAACGCGCGAACCACGCCGCCGTGATCGTCTGACCGCCGTCGCGGCGGGGGACCCGGGCCTCGAACCTGCCGGCGTCGTTGGTCGTCACCGAGGCGAGCTCCCTGGGCTGCGCCCCGGCCGCCGCCGACGTCGCCACAAGTCGTACCGTGGCCCCCCGCACGGGAGCACCCGTGGCGGTGACCAGCGAGCCCCGGATGATGCTGCTGCGGCTGCTCGAGAACCGCGTGCGGAGCGTCTGTCCGGGCGGACGGCCGTTGCAGGCCACCCGGTGCGTATTGCGGTACGCGGAGCGCTTGCACTTCTTGATGACGCTCTTCTTTTTCGAGGCGGCGCGGGCCGTTCCGGGCCACCACGCGCGGATGCGGTTGTCGTCGAGTGCCGGGGTGCCGTTGAGGTCGCCGCGGATTGCGGGGTCAGACCCGGGTCCGCGGGCGCCGCCGTTGTCGATCAAGACGGGGGCGTCCCAGAGAACGCCCTCGTTGCCGGCGGCGTCGACGCCGACGATCCGCATCTGGTGCATCCCGTCGGTCAGACGTCGCGTGTCCACCGCGGCGCCGATCCCGGCATCGGTGGGGCAAGGGACGGCGCGGACGTACGGCTCGGAGCAACGGCCGCTGGCCTCGCTCACGTTGGTGCCATCGAAGTAGATCCGAACCGTGCGGACGCCAGAGCCCTTGTCGCGCAAGGTGGCCTGGACGGTGCGGGTGCCCGAGAGGGTGCCGCCGGCGACGAGGTCACCTTGTACGGGCAGTCCGGGCACCGGGGCGTCGAGGTCTCGGAACCGGACGATGTACCGCGTGTTGTTGATCGTGACGGGGCCCTCTTGGCACGTCTGGCCGCCGGGCGCAGCGCAGGTGATGCCGGTGCTGATCGAGGGCATCGGGCCGCTGAGCGGCTTGACCGGCTGCGACTCCGAGAACCCGTCGCTGTCGGGGCAGTTCAAGATGAACCCCTGGAACTGGTCGGTGCCGCGGGTCTCGGGCGGATAGACGTCGTAGTTCCAGCTGACGCAGGCCGAGATCCCGTCCGCTTGGGCCGCGGTGTGGGTCATGCGGCCCTGGACGTTGTAGTCGCCGCCGACGCCGACGATGCTCAATGCATCGGGGGCGGTGAGCTTCCATGCGGTCCGGTCGCCGTTGATGAACGTGGTCTGATTGGCGCGGGTGACAGAAAACGCGCCGCCCTGGGCACCGCAGGAGTTCGAGGGGTTCCCAACCAGGCCGCCCGCAGGCGCGACCCAATCGTTCAGGAGCAGCGGCTCGCCGTTGGGGCCGCTGCAGTAGTAGGCGTCGTAATCGGCGCCCTGGGCGGCCGCGGGAGCGAGAAGCAGCGCAGCTGCGAGGGCAAACCCGGGCAGCGCGAGCGTACGAAAGTATGGGGAGGAAAGCATCGGGTTCCTGGTGCGTGAGACGGGACGGGACAAGGTCTTGGGCTAGTAGAGGCCGGGGTCGACGGCGCCGCCGGAGGAGGAGCCGCCTCCCTTAGAACCCCCGCCGGACGAGGATCCACCCCCCGAACCTCCACCGGACCCGCCGGTGGACGGGGCCGGAGACGGGCGGGGCGAGGGCGTGGGGCTCGACGGTGCGGGCGAAGAGGGGACGGGGGAGGCGCTGGAGCCGCTCGGCGCCGGGCTGCTCGGCGCCGGTGCGGCTCGTCGTGCCGCAGCGGCTGCCCGGGCGCGTGCGGCGGCGCGCTTCTTCGCGGCGCGCTTGCGCTCGGCGGCGCGCTTCTGGCGGGCGTCCTTGATCTGCTCGATGCGGCGTCGAACACCGTCGATCGCGGGCGAGTCGCCGTAGCGGTCCTCTGCCCGGTCTAGACGCGAGGCGGCCAGCGGAAGGTCGCCGCGGTCGGCGGCCTGGCGGGCGCGGCGTGCGAAGATGCCGCCGGCTGCAGTGCGAAGCTCGGCGACGGTCGCGGTGTCGTTGAGGCTCGTGGCAGCAGTGATGGCGGCGTCGTAGTCGCCCCGGCCCTTGGCCTCGACGAGCGTCGCCTGCTGCGCGGCACGCTGGCGCTCCGCAGCGGTCGGCCCGGCCTGAACGACGGGAGTTGCCTGACGGACGGGTGGCTCGTCCCCACTGGTGGTGGCGATCGCGGTGCCGGCAGCGACGGCGACAGCGATGCTGGCCGCGGCCGGGATCAGCACCCGACGACGACGTCCCGGACGACGAGAGCCGACCGCTTCGCGGTTGGTCGCTTCGATCTGCCGATGCAGGCCGTAAGACGACCGGCTGGTTTCACCGAAGGTGGGCGGAGGCGCGGACGCCTCCGGGGCCGCCCATGCCGCCTCGATCGGCTTGCTCAGGCGGGCGGCGGCGTCCTGGTGGCGCTTACCGTCCCGCGCTTTCGCGTCCTCGATGTCCTGCTGCAGGCGAACTGCGTCAAGGGCGGTAGCCACCGCCGGGTCCGATGCAGGGGGCCAGAGGACCTGGATCGGCGTGCGTGTCGCGGCAGCCAAGGCCTGGGCCATGCGGGGGTCTGCTGGCCGTCCGCCTCGGTCCCATTTCCGATACGTGGAGAGCGAGACGTTGACCAGTCCTGCGAGCTGTTCCTGCGTGTAGCCGCACCGGCGCCGCGCGGCGCGCAGGCCGGGCTCAAGCGGGCTGTCGGGAGACTCGGCGGTGTCGGGATCGAGGGGCATATCTGGTGACGCGGGACGAGAAGGACTGCACGCAGTGTACGCCACGCGGCGGCACGAACGACGTGGTTCCCGACGGACCCGTCAGTCGTTGGGAACTGCAAAGAGATGAGCAGTAACGGTCATCTGGTGACCATCGTTCGGCGGGAGGGGCGCGTGGGGTGCAAGAGTTCGGGGCGTGCGGCCAGCACCGTTGTCGGAGATGTTGAAAGAAGCGCGTCGAGCGGTCGGTTTGACGCAGCGTGAGGCGGCGGCCCGTATCGGTGTGTCGTTGGGGACGGTTTCGCGTTGGGAGCAGGGCCGGGTTACCCCGTCGGGTCGGTATCTCGACAAGGCGGCCGAGGTCTACGAAGCCGACTTCGGATTGACGGCCGATCCGGCATCGGTCCGGGCGCTCGAGGAGCGGATCCGCACCCTCGAGGACAAAGTCATCGCGCTTACGCGCGAGGTCCGACGCCGTCCACGCTGACGCCAGGCGTGACGCGGGTGACCAAACTTGGTCACTCGCTAGTGGGAGACGTTGGATAGCGCGCGCTGCAAAGGTCTCGACGGCGCGCGTTGGCGGGTCGCTTTAGCGCCGCCAGATGTCGACGCGCGGCGGTGACCAATGTTGGTCAGTGACCTTCATTGGTCACGACAAACGGGAAGGGCGACCCTAGAACCGGGGCATGACTTCTCACCCCACCGCCGATCCGACCCGGTCGGCCACCCCGTCCTCCTCCACCCGCACCGGGCGCTCCCGAACCCGCCGTATCGCCGCCGCCTCCGCCGCGGCGGTCGTGCTCTCGATCGGCAGCGGCGCCGGCCCGCTTCTCGCCACCGCCTCCGCACAAAGCAGCGCGCTGGAGCAGTCCCTCGGGGGTGCGACCCCTTCGACGTCGACCGGCGGCGGGATTCAGAAGGTCCAGTCGACCCAGGGCAGGGGTGGCGGCAACCTCAACGCCTCGCCGGATTTCTCCGGCCCGGGGATCAGCAAGGGCGTGTCGTTGATCGGGTGGGCGAAGGCCGCGTGCCTGGTCATCGGGGTCCTGACCCTGACGATCGGCATCCCGGTCTCGAAGGCGCTCAAGGAGGCGGGCAACCATCACGCCTCCGGGATCCGGTCCGGTGTGATGGGCGTCGGCGGGTCGGTGCTGCTCGCCGGTGTGGCCGGGACCCTCCTGCCCTGGCTGATGGCCTAGCCCGCGGACCCGGACGGAGCTCGCCTCATGTCGTCGTTCTCGGACGCCGTGCGCACCTGGCTGGGCGCGGTCCCGCGGCCGCTGCGCTTCGGCGCGGCCGCGGTCCTCGTCCTCGCGCTCCTCGTCGCCGCGGTCCGTGTGGCCACCGGCAACGGGGGCGACGACCCGGCGCCCCGTGCGGCGGCGCCGGCCGCGACGACGGCCGCGGGCGCAGCGACATCGGGAGAGGGCGCGACCCTTCTCCGTCGCGACGGGTCCGCCGTGCTCGGCATCCAGCAGAGCACCGACGGTGCCGCCGCGGCGGCGATCAGCTATGTCCAGCAGCGCAACATCCTCCTGACCGGCGGCACCACCGCGCAGGAGTCGGCGGAGATCGGCTCCAAGATCGCCGTGGGGGGCCGCGATGTCGGCAAGAGCCCGGCGTCGATTCCCGACCGGGTCGCCGAGACGTCTGACCAGTCAGCCGAGGCGCTCCTGAAGACGAGGGCGGGCCAGATGTCGTGGTGGACCGTGCCGCTCGGCTACCGCGTCCGCTCGTACAAGGACGACCGCGCCACGGTGCGGGTGTTCGCATCGACGCTCTCGGCGCAGTCCGACGTCGCCGCGGGCCCGGGCACGATCGGCTTCGCGCTGCAGGACGTGCAGCTGCGGTGGCAGAACGGTGTGTGGCGGATCTTCGACGTCGTCGACGCACCCGATCAGCCGACCCCGGTGGTCGCGCTGGTCGGTGACTCGCGGTCGGAGCTTGCCGGGCGTCCGGCGAAGGAGCGGCTGATGGCCCCGGTCGAGGACAGCTCCGCTCCGCTTCACCGGTGGCTGCGTGGTGCGACGCCGGCGCTCGGCGGCCCGCAGGGCATGGGCCCGGTGCAGGGCGGCCGGCGCCTTGACGACGACCAAGCGCTGGTCGCGCGGGACGCGTTGGAGGGCATGGAGAGCATCGCCCGCCGCTACGACACTGTGGAGGGCCGTGCAACGAACGGGTGGCGGGGCGCCGCACCGGTCGCGCTGCGGGAGGTCGGGTGCCCAGACGGCGCCGGCGACGCGCGGTGCTTCGCCGAGCTGCTGATCTCGACCGGCACAGAGAAGGACGAGATCGCGACGGTCGAGCTGACCGTCGCGGGCCTGATCGTCGGCGACGTCCGCGGCCAGCGCCGCGCCCTCAAGCTGGACCTCTCCCGTGAGCAGCAGCAGGAAGCGCTCGGCGGGTCGTTTCGGATCGTCAAGACCGAGGACAACGCGGGGCGCACCGATCTGGCCGCGTGGAAGCGGTCGATCTATCCCCTGAAGCCCGCGCTGCCGGCGGTGCCGCGATGACGATGCTCACGGGCACCCGCCTGTGGCGGCCCTCCGCCGTCTCGCTCGTCCTCGTGCTGGTGGTCGCGATTCTCGCGCCGCTGGTCCTCGCGCCCGCCCCGGCGGAGGCGGACGTCTGCGACGTCCCCGGCATCAGCCAGGCATGCGACGTCGGCGGTGCGGCCGTCGGTGCCGCGGGCGATGCGGTCAACGGGGTCGTCGACGCTGGCAAGGCCGTCGTGAAGGGCGTGAAGACCGCCACCACCTGGGTCGGCAACAACGCCGGCGCCGTCCTGAAGGCCGCCATCGCGATCGGTCTCCCACTCGCCACCTGGGTGGCGTGCTCGAAGGTCGCGAAGGTCGTCGCGGCCGCTGGCGCCGGCGCGGCGGGCGGCGCGGGAACGGCGGGCGCCGGCGCCGCGCCCGCGGCGATCGCCGGCGCCGCCGGGGCGCAGGCCGTCTGCATGGTCCTCAAGAAGGGCGGGAAGGTCCTGCTCAAGGTCGGCAAGAAGGCCGCGAAGTCCGGCGGGAAACTGGCCAACATCGCCAAGCTCGCCGCCGGCGCCGTGGGCCTGGCCGCGATCGTCTACGGGGTCGATCACGCCGCCGCGTGGGTGCTGCAGAACCTCCTGGACCTCGACGCCGCCTCGGCGCCGAGCCTGGGCGCCGGGTGGCTGACCCAGCTGCGCCAGGGCCTCAACGGCATGGCCGGGCTGCTCCTGCTGCTGGCAACGATCCTCGGGATGACGCTCGCGGGCGTCATGGGCCGCGCCTCCGACGTGGGTCGGATCTTCACGTCGATGGTCTCCGTCGCGCTCATCATCGGCGTCGTCGGCTCCCTCCTCCTCGCCGGCCTGCGCGTCTCCGACGAGATGACCTCCCGGACGCTGAACTCGACATGGGGCCAGCAAGCCCTGGGGAACTGGAAGGACCTCGGCGACAGCTACGCCGAGGCGACCCCGAAGAAGGACGACGAGGCGTCCACCGGCGTCGGGGATCCCGCGACGGCCGACGGCGACGCAGCCGCGGCGGCGCCGACGAGCGGGACGCCGCAGGACGACGAGAAGGGCCCATGGCCGATCCGACTGCTGATCGCGTTCTGCACCGCCCTCTTCGGCGCGCTGGTGAAGCTCGAAATGCTGATCCGCGACGGGCTGCTCTACCTCCTCCTCGCGTTCGGGGGGCTGCTCCTCGCGGGCTACCCGTTCGCGGCCACGCGCGGCATCGCGCAGCGGTTCGGAATGACGCTCCTGGGGGTCGTGGTCGCCAAGCCGGTGATCGTGATCACGCTGCTGATCGGCGGCGCGATGATGCAGTCCGCCGCCGCCGGCACGGAGGACTCGACAGTGATCCCGATGCTGCAGGGCGCCGGGCTGATGGCCCTGGCCGCGCTGATGGGCTCCGCGGTCCTGGCGTGGTTCAGCCTCCACGGCGCCTCCGCAATGGCTGGCCTCGGCAACCGGATGGTCACCGGTGGCCGCGGGTTCGGCGGATCGAAGTCCGGGGGCAGTGCCGACGGGGACGGCCCGTCCGGTGGCGGCCCGGGCGGCGGGGGCGGCGCTGGTGGTCCAGACCGGCCCGATCCGACCCGGGACCTTGCGCGTGGCGTCGGCGACCGCGTGAACGCCAGCGGCGCCGGCATGGCCGGCGCCGGCGCAGTGGGCGCGGCCGCCGGGTTCGCGGGTGGGGCGATGAGCTCGCGCCTGCAGGCCGCGCAGCGCCGCGAGCAGCAGACCGCGCAGGGCACGGCGGGCGGCGCACCGACCGGTGGCGCCGACGGACCGACGGGTTCCCCGGCCGGGCAGGACGCGCCGACACTGACGATGCCCGCCGTGGGCGAGCAGCCCAACGGCGGGCACCCCGACGGCGCCGGAAGACCCGACCTCGACGCACGAACGGAGGACCAAGCGCAGTCGCAGGAGAACGCGCATCGGCCGTCCACGGGTGGCGGAGCGGGGACGGCATCCGCTGCGGGCTTCGCCGCGACGGCCGCGGTGGGCGCCGCGGCCCGCTCGTCGGCGGGCGGCACGGGCGAACCGGAGGCCGGGGCGCTCACCGCGGCCCCGGCCGCCGCGGCCGCCGGAACGCCGCAGGGCGGCACGGCCAGCATCAAGGACGACGCCACCGCGTCTCAGACGCCGAACGTCGCCGCGCCGGCTGCGCAGGCCGCCGGAGTGCCGGTGGTCGCCGCGCCCTCGGCGAGCGGCCCACGGGGCGCTCTGCCCGACGTCTCGGCCCAGCCGAGCGCCGCAACGACGGACCGCACGGTCGGCGCTGCGGCGCCGCTGTCCGACGATCCCACGGTCGCGGCGTCCAACGACGCGGCGTACGCCGCATTCGGCGCGCCGGCGCCGCAGGATGCGGCCGCCGCGTTCGGTGAGCATGGCGCCAGGATCCGCGCCGCGCTGAACGAGCGTCCGGAGGTGAAGGCATGAGCCCGCAGACCCCGGAGCGCCAGGTCGCGCGGTACCGGTTCGATCCGCACACCGGCGGGATCGTCTTCGGCCTCGGACTCGTCCGCATGGCCGCCCTGCTCTGCGTCCTCGCCCTGGGTGTCGCGGCGCTCTACCGCGGCGCGCTCCTGGGCGCCCTGGTCTTCCTCGTCATGACGCCGCCGCTGGTCCTGTGGACCCGTGAGGGCATCCCGGCCGTCCTCTGGATTCCCCTCCGGATCGCCGACCGCTTCGGCGACCACGAGGACCGCGGCTGGTCGCAGGACCCCGAACTAATCCCCCACCACGACTCGATCTCGGAGCACTAGATGCCGACCCTGACGAAGAACGATGCGGCGTCGACGGGCCGGTTCCCGTCGGCCGCGGCCGCCCGGGCACTCCCGCGCGACCTGCGCGGCATCCGCCTCCACGACGTCCCCGTCCCCGACATCGACGGCAGCACGGTCGGGGTCCTCGAGGACCCCCGCCGCGGCCACCTCGTTGCCTGCGTGCGCGTCGAGGGCGGCTCGTTCGCGATGGCCCCCGCGAGGGAGCAGGAGCAACGCCTCAACCGCTGGGGGTCGCTGGTGGCGCAGGTCGCGCAGTCCTCGTCGATCATCCGCCGCGTCGGGTTCGTCTCCCGCTCCATTCCGAGCGACTCGAACCGGCAGCTGGACTACTTCGAGAGCGCGGGGGACCTGGACGCCGGCGCCGACGTGCGCTCGTCCTACCTCGAGCTGCTGCAGCGGTACGAGCGAACCGCCGACCAGCGCGAGGTCCTCGTCTGGATCGCGTGCGACCGCCCGGGCGGCAAGGCGCTCGACGACCGTCTCGCGCAGCTCGCCGGGGAGGTCTCTCGGCTCTGCGGTCTCCTGGGGCGGGCGCGGATCCACGTCACGCAGGTGCTGGACCGCATCGACCTCGCGCTCGCAATTCGAGCTGCGTACGACCCGTGGGGCCGCGCCGATCGCCTTGCGTACGCCCGCGGGATCCGGGAGGACGCCCCGGAGCGCATCGGGGACCTCCTCGAGATCGCGCCGGCCGACGTCGACCCGCGCTGGCACGAGCTGCGTGCCGACCGCGGCCTTCACCGCACCGCGTGGGTGAAGCAGTGGCCCCGCACGGAGGTCGGCGCCCTCTTCCTCATGCCCTTGGTGGTGAACCCCAACGTGGTGCGCACGGTGGCATGGGTCGCGCAGCTCGAAGACCCCTCCGCGTCCCTGAACGACATCAACGCCCAGGCGATCGACGCGCGGTCGGACCAGATGGCGCTGGGACGGATGCAGCAGCGCCCGACGATCACCCGGCAGCAGAAGTGGGCCGGCGTCTTCGCAAGGGAGCGCGAGCTCGGCGCTGGGCACGCCCGGATCCTGCACAACGCCTACGTCACCACCTCGGTGTTCGGCGACGACGTCCGGGCGCTGGATCAGGCGTGGGAGCGCACCCGGCAGAACGCCGCGGCCTCACAGCTGCAGCTGCAGGTCCTCGCCCGCCGCCAAGCGCAGGCGATCACCCTGACGATGCCGCTCGGGCGGGGGATCCGATGAGCACCCCGACCGACCAGCGGCCCGTCGACGTCGCCGAGGCGGCGCCGGTGGAGTGGTGGGAGCACGAGCACACCCCCGGCGTCGGCGGCCCCGCCGCCCGCGCCGCCGCGCAGAAGGCACGGCGCGCCCGCGAACAGGCCGCCAAGAAGGCCGACGCGGAGCGCCAGGAGCGGGAGCTCTCCGGACTGTCGCGCGCGGAGCGGCGGCAGCTGCGCCGCGACGTGAAGGCCTCGGAGCGGTTCTATCGCGGCCGCATCCGCGCGTACCGACGCGACAGGGCCGCAGCGGCGGCCCGGGCGGAGGCCGCGCACGAATCGCGGCTGCTCGATCAGGTCGTCGACGCGCTCGGCGACTGGGTTCCGATGTGGGCCGAGCAGCCCCCGCACGAGGCGACCACGGCGAACACCGCGGCGATCTACCCGTTCTACAACGAGGAAGGGCTCGGGCATCGCGGACCGCTGATCGGCTTGAACGTCACCGGCGGCGGGTCGTTCTCGTTCGACCCCTGGAACCTCTACTCGCGGACGTCCTACACCGAGGAGGCCTCCGGCCGGCGGCTGATCACCAACGGGAACATGCTCGTGCTCGGCGCGCCGGGCAACGGCAAGTCGGCGCTGGTGAAGACGATGGCCTACCGCCAGGCCGCGTTCGGGCGGCGTTGCGAGTTCATCGATCCCAAGGGCGAGTACGGCGACGTCGTCCGCGCACTCGAGGGGGTCGTCCTCGCGCTCCGGCCCGGGGGCGATCAGGCGCTCAACCCGCTGACCGACGTCGGGGATCCGAGGACCCGCCGCAACCTGTTGGGGTCGCTCACGCGGGCGTTGCTCGGCCGCGCGTTGACGCCGGTGGAGCAGGCCGGCCTCCTCGCGGCGCTCGCGCAGGCCGACTGGGACGTGCAGGACCGCGAGGTCTGTCTGCCCGACGTCGAGGACGCCCTCCGCGACCCCGACGAGACCATCGCCGCTGCGGTCAACGGGAGCGCGGAGTTCGCGAAGGAGGCGCTGCGGGACGTGATGCTGACCCTTGGCCTGCTGCGCACCGGCCCGTTGGCGGGCATGTTCGACCGCGCGACGACGATCCCGGAGGACACCTGGGACCGCAGAGCGATCGCCATCGACCTCTCCGCGGTCGCGCAACTGGCCGGCGCCGACGATGCCGGCCAGAACGTGCCCCTCGCCGTCACGATGATGTGCTGCTCCGCCTTCCTCACCGCGAAGGCCATCCAGCGCGCGTCGCGGGCTCAAGAGACGGGGGAGCGGGTCCCGAAGACGCTCCGGGTCAACGACGAGGGCTGGCGCGTCCTCGCGGTGCCGGGCCAGGCGGCGCAGTACCAGTCGGACTTCAAGCTGCAGCGTGCCTCCGGCGTGGTGAACGTCGTGGTGATGCACCGCTTCTCGGATCTCCGGGCGGCGGGCGACGAAGGGTCGCGGGCCACGAAGCTCGCCGAGGGGCTTCTCAGCGATGCGGACACGGTCGTGGTCTACAAGCAGGCGGGGGCCGAGATGGCCGACGTCGAGGAGAAGCTCCACCTCACCGAGAGCGAAAGCACGGTGATCGAGCACCTCGAGCCCGGTCAGGCCCTCTGGATCGTCGGGAAGTGGCGCGGCCTGATCCACCACCTGCGGTCGCAGACCGAGACCGCGCTGTCGGACACCGACGAGGCTATGAGCTCGGGCCTCCCCGGCGCCGGCGCCGCGACGGCGGGGCCGGCGATCGACGCGCTGGCCACCGCCGGCACCCCCGACGTCGAGCGCCTGGTCGACGAGCTCGGCGACGTCGACGCGGCGGACGCGGCCGCGTGAGCACCGCGGCGATCCCGCTCGGCGGCGGCCGCCGGCGCATGATGCGTCGCGTCGGCTGGGGCCTCGGCGGCGCGCCGCTGCTCCTGCTGCTCCTGGTGGTCCTGCTGACCGCGACCACCACGAGCGTCTGCAATCCGTCGAGCTCGGCGGGCAGCTCGCCCGTCTCGGCGCCGTCGAAGGCGGCGCTGGCCGACATCCCCGGCAACTACCTGCGGCTCTACGTCGCGGCGGGCGAGAAGTACGGGATCGACTGGTCCGTGCTGGCCGGGATCGGGTGGAAGGAGACCGACCACGGCCGACTGGACGCCCCTGGCGTGACCTCGGGCGCCAACCGATTCGGGTGCTGCGGCGGCCCGATGCAGTTCTACTTCAAGCCCTACGGCGGCCGGCTGAGGGCCAACGAGAAGAACTCGTCGACCTGGGGCGCGATGTCCGTCGACGGGAACGGCGACGGGGTCAAGGACGTCTGGGACCCGCAGGACGCCATCCCGGCCGCCGCCCGGTACCTCAAGGCCTCCGGCGCACCCGCGGACTGGCAGCGGGCGATCTTCGCCTACAACCGCGCCCAGTGGTACGTCGACTCGGTCCTCGGCCGGGCGAGGGAGTACCGCTCCGCAGCGTCCGCCGCGGGCGGGATCACGTCGGTTCCGATCGCCGCCGACGCCACCACCGGCGCGACGTCGGCCGGGTTCGCGTGCCCGGCGTCCGCCTCGACCGGCGACGGGTCCGCCGGGGACGTCACCGCGGCGGTCGGGCCGTGGATGAACAAGACCTGGGGCGAGGCGATCGCCGCCGGGATGAAGCCCCTGGGGCACGCCGCCGGCACCCCGTGGTGCCAGATCTTCGTGCAGAACGTCCTCGAGCAGCTCGGGATCGACCGGCCGACCTCCAACAGCGCCCACTCCTCCGACCCCTACACCTGGGCGACGACGAAGGAGTGGGGGACCGTCCTGCACGGCCCCGGCAAGCCCGCCTCCGCCGCGCTGCAGCTGCAGCCGGGGGACATCGTCATGTACGGGTCGCCGGGTCTTGCGTCGGCGCACATGAACATGGTCGAGAAGGTCGACGCGCGCGGCGTCGTGGTGGTCGGCGGGAACCAAAGCTGCCCGGGCAAGGGCAACTGCGTCAGCCGCCGCGGCCCCGTCCGCCTGACCGGCACCGGCGGGCCGCTGCGGTGGAGCTCCGCCGACACCCGACCCATCTGGGCGATCGTCCGGCCGCCCGCCCCGAAGGGCGTGCGCGCATGAAACGCACCCTCGCGATCGTCGCCGCCGTGGTGATCGCCGCGGCCCTGGCGATCGTCGCCACCCGCCCGGGCTCGCCGACGTCGACAAGCTCGGCGACGACGACGGTGGCGACCGCCACGACCCCGGCGGGGGCGTCGGCGCCGCGGATCTCGCAGGCCGCGATCGACGCGCAACACGACGAAGTGACCGCGCCCGAGCGCGGCCGCATCGCTCGCACCCGGCTCCTCGACGCCACCCTCGTCACCGCTGCGCAGGCGCACGGCGTCTCGATCACCGCCGGCACGGCCCGCGCCAGCGACCGCGCCTGGCAGGACATGGTCATCACCGCGGCGCCGGATCTAACGGTCCGCGAGATCGCGTCGGCCGTCTCCCGCATCTGCAGCGCCCTGAACGACCCGTGCGAGCGCCGCGACTACCGCTTCCTGATCCAGACCCCGACCGGGCAGGCCGTCGTGCCCGCCCGGCTGATCCACCCAAAGGACTGAACCCCCAATGCCCGTCCCCGCTGTCCACATCCCGACGCGAAAGGGCCTCCGATGAGCGTCCGCCCGTCCGACATCTCCCGCCCGCGCGACGACTCCGCGCTGGGCATCTTCCGCCGCGCGATTACCTGGACGGCGCTCATCGCGGCGATCGTCTTCGTGCTCCTGACCGGCGTGCAGCTGGCCTCCCTGATCGACGGTGCACCGCGCCCGGCGTTCACTATCCGTGGATCGCTCGGCGAGCTGGTCGACCTCGCCAACCCCGACCAACCCCTCTCGCGGAAGGTCGCTTTGGGCGGCGGTCTGCTCGTCATGGGCCTCGCGATGGCCGCGCTCCTGACGTCGATCACCAGCCAGGTCCTCAAGACCTCCGGCCTCGCCGAGCAGGACCGCCGTATGAAGGCGCAGCTCGACGGCGCACAGTGGGCCACGCACGAGGACCTCGCGCCGCTCCTCGTGCAGCCCGGGCAGCAGCACAACCGCGTGGTGCTCGGCTACCCGCGTGGCACGACGCGACGGCCGACGGGCGAGCTGGCGGCCGTCGAGGCGGGGCATTCCGCGCTCGTCGTCGCTCCGACCGGCCAGGGCAAGACGGAGTCGGTGATGGCCCCGGCGATCCTCGACTGGGACGGCCCCGTCGTCGCGATCAGCATCAAGCGGGACCTGTACGACCTGACCGCGGGGCACCGCGTCACGCAGGGCGAGGTGCGGGTTCTCGATCCCGCGGGGGTCACAAGCCCCACAGAGGTGCACCACGCGTTTTGGAATCCGCTTCCAGCGTCGCGCGAGTGGCGTGCAGCGCGGCTGCTAGCCGATCAGATGGCCGGGGTCGGCCAGCGCGGGACGCAGCAGAGCGACGCCGGCCAGTACTTCGCCGAGGCCTCCGGGCAGCTGCTCGCCGGCCTGTTCTTCGCTGCTGCGCACTCCGACGAGCCGTCGATGCAGACGGTCTCCGGATGGCTTGAGGACCCCGCCAAGACGATCACGGATCTCGAGATCCTGCTCACGAAGGTGATGGAGGACCCCGAGACCGATCCGGAGGTCCGCGACAACTGCGTCTACGCGATGACGATGGTCCGCGTCGGCCTCGGCGGCAACGACCCCAAGAGCATCGAGCAGATCCGCCGAAGCGCGCTGGGCGTGATCCGCGCATGGGCCGACCACAGGCTCGGCCGTGTCGAGACGGACGACCCCGGCGTCCTCGGCCCTGACTGGCTGTGGGCCACACCCGGCGACGGCGAGCACCGGGGCCAGAACCGCACCCTCTACATCATGGGTCCCGACGCCGAGCAAGGCACCTACGAGGCCATGTTCGTCGGCGCCGTCGCGTCGATCTACAACGCCTACGCCCGCGCCATGATGGCCGGCGGCAAGAACGCCCCGAAGAAGCGCCTGCTGCTCGTCCTCGACGAGGTCGACAAGACCGCCCCGATCCCGAAGCTCGACACCTGGGTCACCGCCGCCCGCGGCCTCGGGATCAACCTCGTCATCGCGTGCCAGAACCTCGCGCAGCTCGACACCGTGTGGGGCCGCGAGAAGGCCGAGACGATCGTCTCCGGCCCCCGTGTGCGCATGTTCGGCCCCGGGCTCGCCGACCCGCAGACGCTGCGCTACGTCGAGCAGATCTCCGGTCAAACCGGCGTCGTGTCGGAGAACGAGTCGCGCAACCCGTTCCTGCTGCAGGTCGCGACGTCGAGGCAGACGAACACGACGTGGCGGCCGCTGATTCCGCAGAACGAGGCCGCCGGCCTCGACCCGTTCACCGCGCTGACGTTCTACGGGGCGCTGCCGCCGTTTCAGGTGACGTGGCGCTCCGGTCACAACGACCCGGAGTTGAAGGCGCAGCAGCAGCTCACGCCCCCCGCCCCGCAAGAACTCGGCGACGGGGTGGATCTTGACCGTGGCGACCTGGGCGACGATGCCGGCGGCTGGTCCCGCCCGGCTCCCCCGCCTGCTGGCGATCGGTTCCCGAACAACGTCCCGCCGGAGGCCTACGACGACAGCGACGACGACGCCATGCCCGCCGACTACGACGCCGGCCACGAGAGCGCCGACGCGATGCTCGACCACGACTCCGACGACACCTACGACGACGAGTCCGACAACGACGACGACCTCGGCGTCGGCGCCCTCGCCGCCTGAGAACCAGAACGGGAGACCTCATGCTGTCCACCACCACGATCGTCGGGCGCCTCGCGCAGGCCCCGACCATGCGGCAGACGCCCTCGGGCAAGGACGTCGCCACCCTGCGCGTCGCCGTCTCTGACCACCTCCTCGCCGACACCCGCTACGTCGATATCGACCAGTGGGACCAGGCCGCGCACCACGCCTGCGAGCACCTCACCATCGGCCAGGAAATCGCCGCCGAAGGCATCCTCGACGCCCACCCCTACACCACCAGCGACGGCGAGCTCCGCGTCGGCTGGAACCTCTTGAGGCCCCGCGTCGAATGGGGCCCCAAACCGCTGCGGGACGTCTCGACGGCACGGATGATGGACGAGGCACGCAGGCGCCGCGAAGCTCTGCAGAACGTCGGCGCGCTACCTGACGACGCCGCCTGACCGCGGACCGGCCGAGAATCGAACACTGTCGGGGGCCGCGCAAGCGGCCCCCGACTCGTTCTCCGCCAAGCGACACCAGCTCGGGCGGACCTTCCGTAAGGGACGGTCGCGACCGCTAGTAGCCGAGGCCGTGGCCAAGGTCGCGCGAGCGCTCGACCTGCCGCTCACGCTCGCGCACGATCTCTTGCTGCGGCCGGCTGAGCTCCATTCCACGATCCGCGCGCCAGAGCGCAAGATCGCGCTGCGGCGCGCCGGTGGTCTGCACCCACCGTCCCGGTGCCTCAGGCTGATTCCGGACGACGTCGGCGACCGCGATCCGGCCGGCGAGCTGGTCGTACTGCCGCCGCTCCTGGTCTGTCGCGAGATCGTCTCGACGCCCGAGAAGACGGGTCATCCGCGGCTGATCCAACGCCGCGGGTCCCGTCCTCACGACCTCCCGCTCGACCGCCACCGTGTTCTGCCTCGCCGCGACCGCATCGAGCCTGCGGCCGTCAAGCTCGTGCAGGACCTCGTCGACCGGACGGCCTCCGTGCTCCCGCTCGAACACCCCAACATTGTCCAGCGCGCGCTTCTGCTCGCGAGAGGCCTCGCCGATCTGCTCCGTCAGCTCCTCGCGACGGGTGCCCCACGCCTCGGCGGCGGCGAATCGCAGCCGCGACGGCTGCTTCGCCTCGTGAGCGACGAGCTCGGCCCGCAGGCGGTCGAGGCGCTGCCCGGTGTCGAAGGCGTCGGCCCGGACCGTCTTCGCGCGCTCGAGCGCCGGATCGCCACCCAGCTGCTTGTACGCCTCGCGCGCGCCGCGCAGATCCCGGATCGCCTGAGCAAGCTGCCGCTGGTGGACCGTCGGCGTGATCCTCCGAGGCGCCGCGCGTTCCGGCGCCCGCTCGACCGCCGGCGCCTGCCGGTCAAGCCACCGCACCACCGCCGGATGCCCCGTCCCAAGCTGCTGCGCCGCGCTGAGCGCCAGGCCTCGCACGCGGTCCTCCCGCTCGTGGGCCTCGCGCTGCGCAAGGGCGGGCCGCTCGTGCTCCGGCACGCTGAGCGGGTCCATCCGACGGGTGGAGCGGTCGATCTGCATCCCGTGCACCCGATCGAGGACCTCGAGCAGCCCGTCGAGGTATCTCTCCACGGGCTCGCGGTCCCGACGGATCCGGGCCTGCGTCTCGTCCGCGTCGCCGACGTCGACGAGCTCGAGGCCGGCAAGCCGGTCGTCGAGGCGCTGCAGCTGCCGCTCGTCCCGCTCGACACCCTGCCGCACGGCGTCCTCCATCAGCCCACGGTCCGCGCGGGATCCGTCGGGGTCCTGCTCGGCGAGCAACCGCCTCGCGTCGTCGACCCGGGCCTGCAGCTGGTCGCGCTCGGCGAGCAGCTGCGCGTCACCACGGGCGTCGCGGGACCCGGCCCACGCGCCGCGGACCTCGCGGTCCAGACGGGTCAGGCGCGTCATCGCCTCCCGCGCCTCCGTGAGGAGGGCGTGGCGGTGCTCGTCGATCTCCGAATCCGACATCCGGTCCAGCCGCCCCGGATCCAGGGCGGCGCGGTTCTCGATCGCGATCGCGGCCTCATGGTCCCGGCGCTCCGCCATCCCGCGCACCAGTCGCTCGAGGCCCTGCGGTCGGCTGTCGGCGACCGTGACGAGCTCCGCGCGGTCGCGGGTGCGGGTCAGGCCGACGTAGGCAAGATTCCGACCCAGTCGCGTCGGGTCCGGCGCGAAGAGGATCGACCGGTCCACCGTCATTCCCTGCGCCTTGTGCACCGTGCGCGCGTAGGCGTGCTCCACGGCGCGCCCGTCGGCGCCGGGCTCGAGCACGGCGCGCGGCAGCCGCACCTCCTGGCCGCGTCTGCTGCCGGCGACCGCCCGGGCGGTGATCCCGTCGGCGCCGACATCGAGGACCTCGAACCGCTCGCCGTTCTCGATCGTCCGCCCCGCACTGCCCTCCTCGCGAACCGTCGCGGTGGCCACCAGGCGGTCGCCGGGCGCGGCGAGCATCCCGCCATACTCCCGCTCCCTGGACCGGTCGATCCCACCGCGGTCGACGACCACTCGGCGCAGCTGCTCGTTCAGCTCCCGCCGGTGCGTGTTCTCCGGCGCCATCACCACCAGCCGGTCAACGTCGCCGCCGACGGCCTCGAGCGCCCGCTCGTACCGGCCGACGGCGGCGCTGTAGGCGTCCTCGACCGTCGGCTGGATCTCGATGCGGTCGTGCTGGTCCGCCCACCGCGTCCACCCCGACACGTCGCCGCGGTGCAGCTGATTCAGCCGGTCGCGCTCGACCTCGTCGCGCTGGCGATGCACCTCGGTCAACTGCAACACCGGGGCATTCTGGTGCTCGGCGAGATACCGAAACCAGCCGCCCGCGCCGACGGCCTGCAGCTGTACGTCGTCGCCGATCGCCACGACCTTCGCCCCCCGCTCCGCCGCCCGCGCCAGCAATGGCGCGATCTCCTTCGTCTGCGCCATCCCGGCCTCGTCGACGAGCACCACGGTCCGGTGATCCATCGTCCGCATCACCTTCGAGAACTCCCCATCCCCCAGCGCGGTCCGCGCAAGGGAGTCGCGCTGCTTCAGGCCGACGTCGTCGAGCTCGGCAAGCGCTTGCAGCGTCGGCGCGACACCCACGACCTTGAGGCCGTGCGCCTCGAACTCGCGCCGCACGAGCCCCGCAATTGTGGTCTTGCCCGCGCCGGCCCGGGCCCGGATGACCTCCACCCCGTGCCCGGAGGTGAGGACCTGGTCGAGCACGCGGCGCTGCTCGGTCGAGAGGGCGTGCCCGTCCGGGGTGACGGTGGGCGCCTCGTAGCCGTCCGTCTCGATCCGCGGAGCGGTCGTCTCGGCCATGCGGCCGATCGTGGCGTCGGCGACGCGCTGCTCGAGCTGCAGGTGCCGCTGCGTCGTCCACCGCGGCCGCTCACCGCCCGTGACCTGCGCCAGACGGGCGTCGTCGAACACCCGGCCGAGGGCCTGTCCGACCTCCTCGGCCGTGTAGCCCTCGGGCACCGACATCGCGGCCTGCCGGACGGCCCGGGCGTCCTCCGTCGACCGCTCCGCGGTCACCGCGTGCAGCGGCGCGGCCTCCAACCGCTCCCCCAGCGTCCGCGGCCGCACCGCCACCTCGTCATCGCCAACGGCGCCAGCGAGCGCAAGCTCCCGCTCCGCCGGCGTCCGCACCAGCGCCTTCACCTGCTCGACCCCGAACCCATCGCGCTCGAGCGCGTCGCGGACCTCAACGCGCCAGAGACCATGGTCAAGGCCCATGTCCTTCGCGCGTCGCGACTCCAGCGCGACGCGCTCGGCCGCGGTCTTGGACCCTGCCGAGAGGCCGGCGTCGGCGAGGCCGCGCAGGATCTCCGCCCGCCGCGTGGAGTACCCCTCGATCAACCCGCGATCGAACCCCTTGATGTCCGCCAGACCGTTCACAGGCTGCTCGAACTCGAGCCCGAGCTCGCGACCGAGCTCGCCCCGCAGGACGGCCTGGTAGACGGTGCCGGCGGTCTTGGCCTGCTGGTAGAGCACCGGCGAGTTGATCGCCTGCGCGTCCCCCTTCTCGGGGCGCACGACGTTCGCCAGGACCGCGTGGGAGTGCAGCTGCGGGTCCGCGTTGCGGGTCGTCTCGTGCCGGTAGAGCACGCCGATGACCCCGGTCCCCTGGACCGTCACACGCTCCCGCGACCCGTCCTGGTGCCCGACCCGCGCCCTCCCCTTCCAGCCCTCCTGCTCGATGTAGGCCAGCGCCGCCATCACGGCGCGCTCGTGGGCCTGATCGACCGTCTTGGAGGTCTCCTCGTCGGCGGCCATCCGCAGCAGCGACACCGACTTCGGCGCCGAGAACGCGAGGTCAAACGCCACCGTCTTGCGGCGATCCATCCGGCCGCCGAGGTCCTCCCCGGTCGCCGGATTCGCTCCGTCGAGCATCAGCCGAAACGCTTCGACATCGACCTCCCCGGAGAGCCCCAGGGCCGCGGCTTGCGACCCGATCCAGGTCCCGGCCGGCCCTTCCGACTCGCGGTAGTAATCGTCGCGCGCCTGCACCAACTGGCGCTCGTGGTACTCCCGCTGCGCCGTATTCCCGGCGCTGACCGTCCCGATCGACAGCATCAGCTCGCTCACGACTCTAGCACCCCTCCCAGGGCTGGGATACTGTGTGCGCACGACGCCGAAGGCGGCGGGCGGGAGGCAGGCATGGTCGTGAGCGCTAGCGAACGGCCGGGCCGACGACCACGTTGGAACTCGGACAACGGGTCGCCAGCAGCAGCCTTCTGTGCTGGGTACATCAGGCGCCGCATGGCGCCGTCAGCGCCGACAGGCGCGTTCAGCGAGGAACGAGCGTCAGCGCCGACAGGCGCAGCGAGCGAGGCACGAGCGAACGCAGGAAACGTCGGCCGAGCGTGGCCGACCGACGACGGCCGGCGGGTCGGATCAGTCGTCGGTGAGCGTCACGACGACGGCGCCGCCGGCCTTCGGGCAACGGTGCTCCCCGGGGCCCGGGGCCGGCCATGCCGGCGGAAGGCCGAGCACCACCGCGGCGAGCCCCCCGGCGACCTCGGGGGCGAGGCCTGCGACCTCGACGGTCCGGCTCGACGGCTCCTCCCCGCGGTCCATCGCCCCGCGGTGATCGACGATCCGCACCCGCACCCGATCGACCCTAACCCCGCCCGACCGGGCGGCGTGCCCGGGCTCGGGCGGCGCGCCCCCGCCGGGCGACGACCACCAGGCCCACGACGATCGCCACGTCGATCGCCGCCCACCCCGCAGCGATCATCAGGACGGCGCTCACGCCGACTCGTCCCGTTCCGCGCGGACGGCGGCGTTGCGGACCCGCCGCAGCAGCCGGACGGTCTGCTCGTCGCGCCGCAGCGCCTCGAGCACCCACCTGGGCGCTCCCTCCCTGGCCGCCTCGCGCCGGCTGGACCGCAGCTGCCGCTCAACGGCGGCCACCGCCACCCGCAGGCTCCCCGCCGACCCGGCGTCCACGCCCGGCCCGTCGACGACCCGGCCCCCGTCGTCGAGGACGACCCCCGCCACGCAGACCGCCGCCGCGTCGATCGCGACCTGGTCGCCCGGCCGGATCCCGCGGCCGCGGACGGTCCGCAGCTGCGCGACCAGCCACGCGCGTTCGCGGAGCGTCAACGGGTGGCGTACGCTGCTCGTCCCCATCGCCCCGGGGGCGGGGGGCGCTCCGGCGACCCCCGTCGCCGGGTCGCTGTAGCGGTGTCCGACGCTCCGGGCGTTCTCGGCCCATAGGATCCGGCCGACGTCGGTCGGGTCGATCAGGTCAGCGTGCTGGAGGTCGTCGATCGGCGCGACCTTCCGCCACCGGCCCTGCTCGTCCTTGATCCGCGCCGGGAAGTCCAGACGGCGGGCCGCCGGCTCCGCGTCCGCCGCACCCGAGATCGCCAGGCGCACGAGCACGTCGACGTGCTCCCGGGAGACGAGAAACGCGCTCACGACCGCTCCCCCTCGATGCGATCGGCCAGGGCGTCGGCGTCGCGGGCGGGGATGTAGAAGACCATCCCCGTCGGGTGCGCGTTCGGGCGCGCCGACGCGGCCAGCAGCCGCAGCAGCCGCGCCAGGGCGCGGCAGTGATCGTCGGCCGGCGGGTCGACGATCACGCGGCCGTCGCCCTGAAAGCGCGGAGTCTGGAAGATCGGCGCGACCCACGCGGCGTGCATCGCCAGCATCGACCGGCGCAGCTCGTCCGCGGCGTCCTCGGTCGCGCCGTGCGCGAGGTCGTGGCCGACGGAGAGGATCCACGCGAGCGTGTCGTGCTCGTCCTCGGTGATGACCAGCGGATCGCTGGTGGTGCCACGCACGGGCGCGGCGGTAGCCTGATTCGGCATCGGAACCTCGATTTCCGGTGTGTCGCCCGCCGCCTGTTAGAGCAGTTCGGCGGGCCCGCCCCCCGGTGTCCGCGCCAACGGATCCGGGGGGTTCTTTGTTGGGGTTGCTGCTACGCAGATCCTACCAAGCGAGTCCGGCAAATGCAAGACTTTTTATGGTCGGATCCGTAGGTTTCTAGGGGTGATGTGCGGGGCGCGGGGGGCTGGGGGTGTCCCCCAGTGCTGACCGGCAGGACGCAGTCCTGCGCGCCCTGGTCCTCTGCTCCTGGACGGTGGCTGAGGGGCTCCCGGAGGGACCGCGGGGCGCTCCTTTCCCTGCCGGGACGTTTCCCTCGATGCAGTCGGTGAACGGCGCGAGCTCGCGCCGCCGGTGGTCGGGGGCGCGGCGGGTCTACTTGCGGCGGCTGCCGGGCTTGGGGCCCCGCTTGCGTGGGGTCGCGCGCCAGAGGTCGATCGCGGCGGCGGTCCAGACTTCGCTGCGGCCGATCGTGCCGATCGGTTCGGGGAAGTCGTCGCGGCGCTTGCGGTGCGTGCGGACGGTTTCCGCGTCGACCCCCCATCGCTCGGCGATGTCCGCGATGCTGAGCAGGCCGCCGACGTCTTCGAGCGCCTGGTGTCGGCGCTCGGCGAGCTTCGCCCGGCGCGCCAGCTCCTCAAGGTCCGCCGGCTCCTGGTCGTCGCTCACGGGGTCGATCCTGCCGGACCGGCCCGACGACACGCAGGGCGGTGCGGGTCGTCGGGCCTGGGCGCTCACCACTGAAACGTCGGGAGGCCGTCGATGGCGGCGCCGTCGGCGTCGAGGCGCAGGTAGTCGCAGCCCTGCGCCCGGGCGTAGTCGATCAGGTTCAGCAGACACGGCGCCTCAGCCCGCAGCTCCTCCCGCTCGTCGCCGTCGACCACGCGGGCGGGCGGCACCCAGACCCACCACCCGTACTCGTACGCGTCGGCGACGATGTGTTCGATCGTCGACTCCCGCAGTGCGGTCGCTTCCCCCTCGGGGAGGTGCCCGGTCGTGGTGTCGAGGTAGCGGCAGACGGTCAAAACGTGATCTCCGGCAGCGCGGCGGCGTCGGGGTTCCACGGCGGCTCGCCCGGGCCGAGGAACCACGGGTGCCAGCGGACCTGCCATCGGCCGCCGGTGTCGAGGTCGACGACCTCCGACGGCATCCACCCGTCGCGCATCGCGGGCGCAGCGTCGGCGAGCAGCACCGACGGCTCGTCGCCCAGCGCGATCGCCTCCCCCGCCCCGCGCCCCGCGTCGGCGTAGACCGACACCAGCAGGAACCGACCCGGGCGGGCCGGCACCCGGCGGGCCTCCTCCGACGTGTCGGCCAACTGCAGATCGTCGAGCAGCAGATGCATCCGCCGGATCCGGCCGCACGACCGCGGCAGTCCCGCGGCCTCCTCTCCGGCCCAGTCGGGGTTCACGAGGCAGCGCAAGCGCGGCATCAGGCCGCCACCGCCCCGAGGTCGGGGTGTACGGCGATGCCCTGATCCTCGGCCGCGGTCACCACGGGCGTGGTGACGTGCAGTTCGATCGGGTGGCCGGTGTCGAGGTCGTAGGCCGCGATCGGGCCCATCCCGGAGTCGAGGACCTCGCCGCCCGCGTGCTCGCAGAGGTCCTCGAACGTCGCGTGCGTCGAGGTGTGGTGCTCGCCGCGGTCGATCGCGACGTACAGCCACCGCTCGGCGGCCTGCTCCTCGACGTCGTAGCTGCCGATCGGGGCGTAGTGCTCCTCGATCACGCCGCGCCGGCTCTCGCGGAGCGCCTGGTCGTGCGCGGCCGGGGCCGCGCTAGCCTGGGGGTACATGGGAGTGGGTAGCTCCTGTGTCACGCCCCCGGAACCGCGCCAACGGTGGCCGGGGGCTTCGTGGTTGGTGTGCCACCATCCTACCGCGTGAGTACCGGGAAAGCAAGACAAAAAGTTGTCTTGTTAGGCTCGGTTTTCCGGTCCTATCTGCTATGCTGTGTGCATGGTCGATCCGCGGTTCCCCTCGATGAAGGCGAAGCAGCTTCGTCGGGTCATCGACCGCCTCGGCTACGTTCGGGCGCGGAAGGGTTCGGGGTCGCACCAGACGTTGAAGGCGCCGGGTCGTCCGACGATCGTGTGGGCGCACCACGACGGTGCGACGCTCGCGCCGGGTCTGGTGCACGCGGTGCTGTGCAAGCAGATCGGGCTGGACGTTGAAGAGGCGTTGGCCCTACTCTCCAAGAAGGGACGATGAACGTGCGGATCCTCCATCACCACGAGCCGCCGTATGGCTGGTGGTTTGACTCCCCCGACGTGCCGGGCCTGTCCGGCAGCGCGGACACGCTCGCGGTCGCCCGGGGCGAGGCGGAGAGCGTCGTGCGCTGGCACCTGACGTGCGAGGCCGAGGAGGCGGGCCTGCCCGCGCCCGACATCGCCGCGGTCGAGTTCGAGCACTTCGTCAACGACCCCGCCGCCGCGGTCCCCGCCGCGGCCTGAGCCCCCGGGGCGCACCCTCGCGCCCCCACCCGCGCGGGGCTTCCTTTCGATGACGGACCCACGGCCGTGGTGTCGCGGGCCGTAGGAGGGCGAGCGCGCGGCTCGAGTTCGAGCGCACGGTGTCGTACGAGCTGCAAACGGCGACGGGTGGCCGTGCGAGGCCGCCCGGGAACCCCCGCCGGCTCCGCCCCGAGCGGCGGGTCAGTGTCTGCGTGTGGTTGGGAGGTACCAGCGGGCGCCGCGGCCGCCGTGTCCGATCGCGCCGGCTTCGCGGAGGTAGGCGCGGGCGGTTTCGGCGTCGAGGCCGTGCGGTCCTTGGATCTCCTGGCGGGCGACGCCGGCGGGGCGGCGCTCCTCGAGGAGCTGTCGGACGGCCGCGAGGATCTCGGGGTCGAGCGGTCGGTGACGGGACGGCACGAACAGACCGTAGACGGCGCTCCGCCCGGCGGGTGGGTCTGCGTGGTGTCGCGACCCGGCGGACGTTCTCACGGGGTACCCACGCCGGCTCGGTAGTGGGAGCCGTTCGGCACGCGACCGAAGGGAGCCCCCAGAGTAGGCGCCGTTTGATCGACCCCGGCGTGATCTACCCGCGCCGGCGTCGTCGTTTCGGCCGCCGGAGGGGCGGTGCGGCCGGGAGCTCCTCGTCGATGAGGATGCGGGCTGCGGCTTCGCATTCGTGGTCGTCGTACGGTCCGTCGACGTCGCCCAGGAGGTAGGAGCGTGCGACGAGGCACTTCGTTTCGACGAGGACGCGGTCGGGGTGCTGGACGGGGAGGTTCAGCAGCCAGGGTGCGGGTTCGATGCGGTCGATGGTGCAGATCGCGGCGACGTCGTCGACGTGCATCACGACCGCGCAGGCGGGGGTCTCGGTGGTCATGGTTGAAGGACCCGCCGGCCTCGGCGGTTTCACCCCCCGTGTGATCTGGGCGCCCAGCGGGGCGCCCGGGTGGGCCGTCAGGCCCGCCACTCGCGGAGCTCGTGCGCGAGGCGTCCGTCGGCGCGGAGGGTGCGGCGGGCGCGCTGGATGGCCTTGCTGACGGCCGTGTTGGACAGGCCGGTGCGCTCCTCGATCTCGCGGTAGGTGAGTCCGGCGGCGAGGGCCTCGAGGACCTCGCGCTGCAGGGCAGAGAGGCGCCCGAGCGCCTGGTCCAGCGCCCGCTGGACCCCCTCGTCCGCGACGCGACGGAGGAGGTCCTCCTCCGGCGACGGGCCGACGATCGGGACGGTGGCCTCGATGACCTCGTTGATCGGGCGCGTCCGTCGGGCCTCGGGGGAGGTGAGGGGCCGCTGGTACTCGCGGCAGGCGGTGGTGATCAGCCAGCCGGCCTCGGCGTTCCGGTCGACGTGGCCGCCGCGGGCCAGGAACCCGGCGAGCCGCTCGATCGCGACCGCGACGGCGTCCTGGACGGCCGGGTCGGTGACACGGCGGTGGTTGCGGTAGGCAACGGCGCGGGCGGCCTTCTGGTGGTGGTCGCGGTAGACGCGCTGGAGGATCTCGTGGTGGTCGGGGTGCATCGCTGGTTCCTTCGTGCTGGTGGGCTGCTTGACGCAGCACGAGGCAGCCGGACGACGAGGTCGGCGGAGGGCGAGCGCAGCGAGCGGACCCCGAAGCGCACTGATCTACGACCCCAGCCCCCAGCGGGGGCGCGAAGCGACGCCGCAGGCGGCGCGGTCTCGAGGTCGGCGAGGAACGAGCCGGCCGTCCCCGCCCATCGGGCGGGGCCTAACCGGAGGAGAACCGTGCGCGCAGGGGCCGCAGCCGGCCGAGCGGCCGGCCACGCTGTGCCAGGCAATCAGTCCGCCAGCACCCCAGGAGCCCCGCACCCCAACCCGCCACCGGCCGACCGCCCTTCCGCCGGCACCCGGTCATCACGACGTGACGAACCACCGCGGCGCTGCAGCGCGTCGACCCCGCCGCGGCCGCGGCCCCCGTTCATCACGTTGTGCGCAAGACCCGCGCATCGTCACGCTGCGAGCACCCGGGCCGGCTACCGGTCACCGTCGCCGGTCGGGGGCAGATGCTTGTCGAGCGCGTCGAGCGTCTTCTGGAGCGCTCGGTGCAGGCGCTCGAGCGCCTCGGCGATGGCGCGGGTGTTGTCGTCGGGGGTATGAGGGTCGGGACGCTCGGGGTCGATGGTGTCCCATCGGTGCCCCGGACCCGGGGGACCAGACACGCGCCGCCCGCTGGCCGGATGGCCGTTGCGCGATCGTTGCCGCCGCGACCTCCAGGACGGGCGGCGCCGCCTCCGACGCAGCGGCCGTGGGTGAGCGCCTGATGACCGCGCGGCGTCGGCGTCGTGTGAGACGATCGGCAAGATGTTTGCCACGCTCGCAACCGCCCGTCGGCGCGCTGCGGCGTGAGCACCCAGGCGAACCTCTTTCCGGCCGCTCTGGCCGCTCGAGATCTCGGAGCACGAGGGTCGCGCGCACCAGTAGGAAATGCCGACCCTGCGGCCGCTCTGGGCCCGACATCCTTGGCGGTACTGGCAGCGATCCCGGCGTGGTGGGAGGCCCGAGCGCGGACGGCAGGCTTGACGGGTTCGTGGCTGGACATCGAGCATGCCCTCCAGGTGCAGCTGCCCGACGACGTCCGGGCGACGCGGCCTGACCGGGCGATCACGACCGACGCGCTTCCCGACGAGATCGGGGCGGCGTATGCCGCGTCGTTGGACCCGGCGACACGTGCCCGGCACGGCCGCCACTACACCCCGCGGCACCTCGCCGAGCATCTGTGGTCGATGACCCGGACCGCGCTTGGGCACCGAGCCCCCGCCAGATCGCTGCGCGGCCTGGTACGCGACCCCGCTTGCGGCGCCGGCGTGCTGCTCCTTCCAGCGCTCCGCGAGCACCTCGGCGCGATTGTGCGCGCGGACGCCCGCGTCGCGTTGGCCGGTCTTCCGAACGTCATCGAGGGCATTGATGCGGACCCCGCCGCGGTATGGGTCGCCAACGCGGTACTCGCGGCCGAAGCACTTCCGCTCCTGGCCGCGGTGCCCGCGCGCCGCCGGCGACCGTTGCCCGCGCTTGCGCACGTCGGCGACGGGCTTGCTGCCGGCAGGCAACAAGCCCGCGCCGTGATCATGAACCCGCCCTACGGCCGGGTGAAGCTGTCGCCGAACGAACGGGAGCGGTTCGCCAACGTCCTCTACGGCCACGCGAACCTTTACACGCTGTTCATGGCGGCCGGGATCGACGATCTCGACCAGCACGGCGTGCTATCCGCGCTGGTCCCGACGTCGTTTACGGCGGGGCGCTACTTCGCAACCCTCCGCCACGAGCTCAGCCAGACCGCCCCGCTGCGCGACGTCGCGTTCGTCGCTCAACGCGACGGCGTCTTCGCCGGCGTGTTGCAAGAGACGTGCTTGGCGGTCTTCACGAAGAAGAAGCCCCGCAAGACCGCGATCGCGGAGATCAACGGCCGCGTCTCGACGGTCGCTCGCGTGCGCTCTCCGCGAGGGCCGCTGCCGTGGCTTCTCCCTCGCCGTTCTGACGACGCCCACATCGCCGCGGCCGCGGCCGCGATGCCGATGACGCTGCTGGCGGCCGGCTGGCGGGCGTCGACCGGGCCGCTGGTCTGGAACCGGCGGCGCGCGGACCTCTCCGCCACCCGCCGGAAAGGGTCCGTGCCGATCGTCTGGGCGGCAGATCTCGACGGCGGAACGCTGCACCGCGATCCCTCTCGCGACGCGACGCGCTTCATGACCTTTCGGGACCCCGCTGACCGAGGCACGTTCGTTCTCGAGGAGCCCGCGATCCTGGTCCAGCGAACGACCGCGCCTGAGCAGTCGCGCAGGATCGTCAGCGCGAAGCTCTCCGCGGAGGATCTGGAGCGCTGGGGCGGCGCGGTCGTGATCGAGAACCACGTCAACGTCCTACGCCCGGTCGCCGACGCCGAGCAGCTCCTGTCGTTCGATGCGCTCGCGACGCTTCTCTCAACGCAGACCGTCGACCAGGTCATGCGGTGTCTGGCGGGATCGGTCGCGCTGAGCGCCTACGAGCTTGGGGCCCTGCCACTGCCCTCCCCGGCCACGATCACCGCCTGGTCCACCCTGAACGGCGACGACCTGCGGGCCGCGGTCCTCGATGCCTACCGGCCGGAGACGACACCATGACTTTCCGGGAGCTCCCCACCCTCGAACAGTGCGCGGCCCGCCTCGAGGCGGTGTTCCCCCGCGCAGCGTTCGACAGCACGTGCTCGAACCCGTTGGCCGCCGCTGCGGCCGCAGCGATGATCTACGTGGACGCAGTCGTCGACGACGACACGCCGTCCCCAGACGACGTGTGGGTGAGGCCCACGACCTGCCTCTGGCTCTCTGACGACGTGTACGTCCGCGCGGACCACGATTCACGGACGGCATGGCGGACCGCTGCGCTGGGCTCCAACGCCAAACGCAAGGTCGTCGAGCTGCAGAAGAGCTGGGGCCTGGACTTCAACCAGCGCTACGGCGACAACACAAGGGAGACGCTCCGCGACGAAACGTTCCCGCTGTGGCTGGAGCTGGGCGCGGCGCGCACCCGCCCCGGGGTCACGACCACGAGCCCCCTCCCCAGGTGGGCGCTCGCGCGAACCTTCGCCGACCTCCTGAACCCCCAGCTGACGGGGGACGCGCTCGACGTTGCGATCAACGCCTGGCGGGACGCCCGAATGACGCCCGGCGCCCGGATGAAGGCGCACGTGGCGCAGGAGCGCCGCGCGCAGACGCATGCGGTCGAGGTCACGCTCCCAAACGGCGTGCGCCGCTCGCTCGAGCCCGGCGCCGCGTCGCTGATCCTCAAGGGCGTGATCGAGGACTGGGCACCGCGCCGCCTTGTCGATCCCGCCGTCCTCACGGTCTCGGAGCCGGGCGCGAAAATCTACGTCGCCGACGCCCCGCTGCTGCAGCGCCTCGGAATGAAGATCGACGTCAGCACGCTCCTTCCCGACGCGCTCTTGATCGACGTCGGAACCGACCCGGCCGAGGTCTGGATGATCGAGGCGGTCGCCTCCGACGGACCGATTGATGAGCCTCGCAGACGCGAACTCATCGACTGGGCCGCCACACAACGCATACCCCCCGCGGACTGCCGCTTCCTCACCGCCTTCGTCTCCCGCAACGACGGACCCGCCAAGCGCCGCCTGAAAGACCTCGCCGAAGGCACCTACGCGTGGTACCTCGACGAGCCCCAAAGCGAACTACTCTGGACCAAGATCGCCGATCAAAGCGACCCGTTGTAAAGAGAGAACACCTCGGTGGTCAGCGATCGAGCTTCAACAAGCGGCGCCGAGGTCGCCTCGTTAGGACTTGCCGAAGAGGCTGCCGAGCGATGGCTTCTGGCCCGTCCAGGCAGCGGCGGCTACGACCCCGACGACGGTGAGCACACCCATACCGATGGTGGCCAGCGTCTGACCATGCATGTGCGCGATGAAGTGTTTGTTCTCCGTCTCCTTCTCGAAGACGGCGTCGATCGCCTCCGAGATCTGAGCGAGAACCCGCATTCGGTCCTCCGGCGTCAGATTGTCCCGAGCGAGCTCCTCGCGAAGAATCGCTAGACCCTCCCGAGCGAACTGCTGCGCTGCCGCGTAGCTGTGCTCGTTCGACACGAGGGCGCCGTCGTAGGCCTTGGCCGCGTCGTCGATAGCACCCCGGGCAAGCGACGTGATCTCGGGGATCTGAGCGACGACCTTCAGCGCGACCGCCGGGTCCATCTGCGGCATCGTCTGCAGGAACTGAAGAACCTTGTCCTTCGACAGGTTCCTCCAGGTGTTGATATTCAGGGCGTGCTTCGCGTCGACCTCGGTGACGTACGCAGACATGCGTTCGCCATCGACAGGCGGGTGGCACCCCTTGAGCGTCTTCCCGGAAACCGGACCATTGCGACACAGGCGCCGGCCTGCGCCGACGGTGGCCCCTGAGATCCTGGAGGCTCGAAGCTCGTTCTCAGGGGTCAGACGCCTGAGAGACGGACCGGCGTTGGCGTCAAAGCATCGCGAGGTCGGGGTCTTCGGCGGCGAGGAGGTAGCGGGCGGTGGTTGCGGAGCTCCGGTGGCCGAGTCGGCGTTGCAGCGTGCCGAGCGTGAGCGGCTTGCCGTCGGGGCGTTGGGTGGGGTCCAGCTGGCCGAGGGCGTAGGCGTGTCTGAGCGCGTGGGGGTAGATCGTGCCGGGCGGGAGCGCGATCGCGTCGCCGAGGGCCTGCAGGATCCGCCCGACGGTCCGGGTGCTCATCGGCGCGTCGGGGGAGGCGACGCGGCCGCGGCGGCCGCCGGCGGCGAGGGCGGGGATCGCGGGATCGCCGGCGCGGTCCGGGAGGTCGGCGATCTTGTCGAGGTGCTCGAGGGCGCGGAGAACATCGGCGCCGACGGGAACGGTGCGGGCCACGCCACCTTTTCCCTCGAGGACGTCAATCGACGCGGCGCGCGCGACGGTGGCGCGGCCGTGCGCGGCGGCGAGCAGCTGCGCGCGGGGTCGGGCGGGCCGGATCTGGGCGCGCTTGAGCGCGACGGCTTCGGAGACGCGCAGGCCGGTGTCGGCGAGCAGCGCGACGATCGCGGCGCCGTGCGCCTGGCGGAGCGGGTCGCCCGGGAACGCGGTCGCGGGGGCGATCTGGCGCAGCGCGAGGACCTGTGCCGGGGTCGGGGCCTTCGGGGGCCGGTCGTCGCGGGAGCGCGGGCGGTCGACGCGCTCGAGCGCGCGGAGGACGTCGCCGGGAACGAATCCGGCGTCGACGAGCCACCGGGTGCAGGAGACGACGCCGGTCATCGCCTGGCGGACGGTGCCGGCGCGGGCGCCTTCGTCGGCGAGGTCGTCGCGAAACTCGGCGAGCGAGACCGCGGAGACCTCGCCGTAGCGGTCGATCAGCCGCTCGATCGCCCGGCGGTACGCGCGGCGGGTGTGCGGCGAGGCCAGCGACATGGCCCACGCGTCGATCGCGGCCACGAGCGCCTGGTGCTCCCCCTCCCCCGGGTGCAGCTGCAGCTGCACCCCATCGTCGACATCGGCGGCGTCGACCTCGGTTGCACTCATCCGCCGAGCGCGCGGTCGGCGACGAGCGTCATCGCTTCGGCCAGCCGGGCGGCGTGGTGCCCGGACAGGCCGGCGGTGCGGCGCAGGTCGACGGGCTCGCCGTCCAGCAGTGACCGGGCGACCTTCGCCAGCACGATCGCGTCGGTGGACCGCCGCTCCGGGTCGAGGACCCGGGGCAGTCGACGACGAGCTCGTCGACCCAAATCGAGGTGCGGGGGTCGGGGCTGCGGCGCTCCTCGACCTCGCGGATCTCGACCGCTCCGCGCAGGTCGGGCTCGTTGAGGTCGGCCTGCAGCAGGATCCGGGCGGCGGGTACGGTCCGGCGGCCGCGGTAGACGCCGGGCCCGACCGTGGCCGGCGTCGACGCCGACGTGCCGGCGGGCAGGACGTCGATCGGTGCGCGCGAGCGGCGGCCGGCGGCGGCGCGCAGGTCGTGGCTGTTGGTCGCCTCGACCCACCCCTCCCCGCTGCCGTCCTCCTGCGGATCCTCCGCACCGGCGTGGACCTGCAGGCGGACGGTCGCGCTGACGACATCGCCGGCGCCGGTGCGCGTCACCCACGGCACCACGCGGTGCGGCAGCCCCAGCTCGTCGGCGATCTCGAGCAGGAACGGCAGCCGCTCCGCGATCGGCCCACGGTCGATACTCACGAGCGCCCCTTCCGCTTCAAGCGGGCGCCGCCATCGCGGTAGCCGACGAGATACGCGTCGCCGAGAATCGTCGTCAGGGTCGCTTGGAACGCGTCGGCGCCGGGCGCGTCCATCATCAGGTTCGCCAACTCCTTTCTGGCCGCGTCGCGCTGCGCCTGGTCTTCCGGGTTCAGGGCGTCGGCGACGAGCGGCGCGATCTCTTTGCTCATGCCGTCGGCCAGTCGGGGTCGATCGCGAGGGGATCGCCGTAGGCGCGCGGCAGGCGCCGGCGGACGGCGGCGGCCGCGTCATGCAGCTGGACGCCGTCGACGTGGACGACTTCGAGCGGGCCGCGGGCCTCCACGAGCGCGTCGCGGTCCCCGCTCTCGGCGGCCGCGGCCGCGGCGCGCTCGGCCTCGATGTAGCGGCTGTGCAGACGGACCGCGTCGCCGCTGAGGCGTTCGCTCTCTATGGCGAGCTCGCGGAGGAGGGAGCGGAGGTCCGGGTCCGCGGCGGCGCCCTGGGCGATCGCGTAGACGATCTGCCGGGCCGTGTGGCCGGTGCCGTGCTCGGCGACGTCGACGCCGGCTCGCGCAGCGCCGGTCGCGCCGGCGACCTCCCGGCGAAGCTCGTCGAGCATCGTGGGGTCCGCGGCGGGCTTGGTGTCAGTCATGGGGGTCCTCGGAGGTCGAAAGCGGGCGCGGAGATCTGACGGTTACGAGACGAGGGCGCTCATCGCGGCGCCTCTCCCGGGACGTGCTCAAGCTGCTCCCGAAGCGCGGCGACCTCGGTGGCGGTCGGGGTGTCGGTTCGGCGCCGACGCCACGCAGCGAAGCGGGTCTGGCCGGCGGTCAGATAGAGCGAGCGGTCGCGGAGGTCACGGACCAGCAGCCAGCCGCGCCTGCGGCCGACGATCGCCATCTGGTCGATCGGCAGCGCGCCGATCCGGCCATCGCTCTCGTCGTCGGTCGGGATGACGATCGGGACGAGCTCGACCTCGGCCTCTGGCGCGCGCTGGGACATGCCTGCACCGTACCCCGTGCCCCGGACGTCTGATAACTGCTGGTATCGGACAGTGAAGCGCCGTCCCCCGGCCCGAGAATCGACGAGGCGACAGCACCGCCGAAGGCCCCGCCGATCAACTGCCCGACGTCCACCGTCAGTCCCTGATTTCGCGAACGGCGGGCGCCGTCTGCGACGCCGTAGGTACCTGTGCAGGGCGGGGTGGGAGGTGGCGGTAGAGGCTCGTACGAGGGATGCCGGTCTTCTCGACGATCTCCGCGATCGTGCTCCCCGTATCTCGGAGGTGCTGGGCCCACGCGAGCTTCGACGGGTCGACGACGACGGGCCGGCCGATTCGCCGGCCCTTCGCGGTCGCGACTGCGCGGGCGTGCGCGGCGCGCTCCATCGTGTAGGTGCGCTCCATCTGTCCGAAGAGCGCCAGGAGAACCACGGCGAGCTGCGCCATCGGGTCGTCCGGGTTGCTCGAGTCGACCTTGATCGGGTCGGCGAGGTTGCGGACCCCGATCTCCCGCTCGGCGAGCTCGTGGATCAGGTTCAGCGTGTCGCGAACGGTGCGGCCCAGGCGGTCCAGAGTGTGGACCACGATGACGTCGCCCTCGCGCGCGTAGGCGATGACGTCGCGCAGCCCGGGACGGTCGGTGGTGACTCCGGACTTCTTGTCGACGTAGATCCGGTCGCGCGGGATCCCGACCTGCTCGAGCGCATCGATCTGTCGATCGAGGTCCTGCTTCACCGTCGAAACGCGCGCGTAGCCGAGATCCACACCGCGACCGTACCGGAGGTCCTGGTCGTACGAGGGAAACGGGACCCTGTTTCGGTACTGACCTTTGGGACGGTTGGCGCCCAGCTTCTATCGGCGGCGCCGTTTCGGGCCGGCGGGCGTTCCACTTCCAAGGAACCGGGACGATGGTCGCCGGGGGGCGACGTGCCCAGCAGACACCCCTTCTGGGGAATCAATTCGGACGGGTTTACCGGACGGCGAGCGTGTTTTCGGACCGACGGCACGCGTTGAGGATGGTCCGTTCCGACCGGCGTTCGGCCGCTTCCGGGCCGGTCAGGCCGCTCCGTCCTGCTCGTCTTCGGGGGTCCGGGGCACCCACGCTCTCACGTGCACGCCACCATGACCGACGGACGCGGTCCCGCCACGGCCAAGGGCTTCGTGCGGGACGTCGCGGCCGGAGATGACCAGGACAGTTCGCCCGGTGTGCTCGAGCACACCGCGGACGGTCTCGCCGAGCTCGTTGTAGCGCTGACCGCTGCGTCCGTGGCGACCCATCACGATGAGGTCGGCGTCCATCTCGTCGGCGACTGCGACGATCGACCGTGCCACACCCGAATCAGCGGCCTGACAACGCGGACGCGCCAGCAGCCCGGCGTCGGCGGCGTGGTGCACCCCCACCGTCGCACGGGTCAGCGCCGCGTCCTGACCGGTCACGTCGAGCCTGCCCGTCCCCTCGGCGGGGGCTGTACGGCCCGACGTATCGGTCTCGCGGCGCTCCGGGGCGGGCTGCCAGACCGTCAGGACGGTCACCTCGGCGTCGGGCAGCAGCTGGGCGACGCGGTCGATTGCCGCCTCGGAGTCCCCGGACCGGTCGAACGGGAGCAGGACAACAGGGCGCCGAGAGGACGAGGACGTCACGGCTGCTTCGGCGCGGCGGCGTCGCGTGCAAGCGCGGCGGCGTGGTCCGCGGCGTGCTGCTGTGCGTGGGCCTTTTCGTCAAGCGTCATCGTGCCCGGGTGGCCCTTCCCGGGCCACGGCGCCAGCAGGAGCAACAGGCGCGCCTCGCTGGCGGCCAACACGGAGTGTCGTTCGTGCGGCTCGAGCTCGAACACCGCGCCGGGCCCGGCCATGACGGTCTCTCCCGTTGTGTCGGAGAACTTCACGTCACCGGTGATCACGACGATCCACGCCCGTTCGTGCACCTCGTGCTCTGCGAGCGCTTGACCAGCGGCGAGACCGAGCACGATCGCCCTGGTCTCGTCGGTCGTCGACAAGATCTGTGGCGGACCGGGCAACCCATTGAGCGCTGTGACATCCCAAGACCGCATAGAAGCACCCTAACTTGAGATCTCGGCCCGAGACACGCTCCTTCGACGTCCTGGAGCGCTCGGCGACGCACCCGGCATGGTCACCGGCCACGAGCTCCGTGACGAGAAGGACACCATTCCGGGGGCTATGGGGCTGGCGGAGCGGCGAGTTCCGCGGCCAGGCGCCCCAGCCGGTCGGCGGGCAGCGTCGCCTCGATCAGGGGGAAGAGCTCGCGCTCTTCGAGGCGGACGTGCTCCGCGAGCCGTTTCCCGAGCACGCGCAGTGCTTCGGCGTCGGCGACCTCGGTCGCGAGCACCGACCGGGCACGTCGCCGCAGCTCGACGTGGTCGCCCAGGATCTGGAGCACGAGCGGCCCATGGGGATCGCCGTACTCCGCGAAGGCCGGAAGGAGCACCCGTTCCTCCGTCTCGAAGTGCCGCTCGGCGGCGCCGTTCCAGAAGGCCCGGAACGCCCCGCGGCACTCCTCCGCGTCGCTGGCGTCCACCCGCCGCATACCCTGGGCGACGAAGAGCGCCTGATGGTGGTCGTGGGAGAGCGTGACGAGCGCCGGATTGCGCTTCATGCCGTGCCGCCCTCGGGGGCGTCGGCGTAGACGGGCCGCCGAGGCGTGCGGGCGCGGGCACCGGCCTCAGCCCGCTCGACGGCGCGGCGGGACGGCCAAGCCAGGCTGAGCAGCCGCCGCGTGCGGTCCGAACAGCCAAGAATCAAGATCACGACCATCGTCCCGTAGATCGGGAGGTGCCCGAGCAGCTCGACGTCGCCGAAGAAGAACAGCGTGAGGTTGAACGGGATGCCGATTGCGACGACGCCGACCTGCGGCATGGCGCCGGAGATCAACATGAGCCCGAAGAACACCTCGGTGGCCCCGGCGATCCGGATGAACTGCAGGTCCGACACGCCGAGACCGAGCTCCCGGAAGACGTTGAAGTGCGAGTACTCCGCGAGGAACTTCAGCGCCAGGTCGGGCTGGGCGAGCTTCTCGTTGAACGCGACGACGATGAGGCAGACACCGACGGCGACGCGTAGGACCCAAGCGGCCTGGGCAATCGTCAGCGGCTCCAGCACCCGGGCGTCCCCGCGCTCGTGGTCGACGGACCAGCGGCCCGCGCCGGTGCACACCAGAAACGCTGCGCAGCCGAGCAGGTCGATGCGCTGGACGATCTCTAGCAACCCGAACTGCAGCACGGCAACGGGGCCGAGGAGGATCAGCACCCAGGCGACCGTGCGAGTGCGCCATCCGGCGAAGAGGAGGATCGCGATGAAGAGCACGGCCGCGCCGAGCAGCAGGCTCGGGACGTCCCAGTGCAGCTCCATCGGGGGTGCCAGGAACGCCCCGAGGGAGAGCATTCCGACGAGCGAGACGCCGAGGTGCATCCGCAGGATGAACGGGGTCCACTCGGCGAGCTGCGCGACGGCAGGCACGTCGACGCCCGACCACCAGCGCGCGGCGACGACGCGCACGGCGAGGGTGACGAGGAGGGCGGCCAGGAGCAGGCCGATCGTCGCCGTCTGGAACACGAAGCCCCAGTCCGCCCCCACGTCGTCGAAAACGAACCACGTCTCGTGCGCGAGGGGCATCCGGGGGACCATGTGCCGATCCTACGGACGGTCGGCGGATCGATGCCTCCACCGTTGCCTCCACCGCGCGCTTCCGGGTTCCGTGGCCCGGTCGTGGCCCGATGGGAGACCGGTGGCCCCTTGCGCGCAGGGACCGTGGCCGCGTCGCTCGTCCTGTTCAAGCGCCGGGCCGTGGCGCCAGTACTGTCCCCGGCGCTGTTCGCGGACCGGCGGACCGGGCCCTGCGCTCTCCGGCGTGCAGATCGTCCTCCAACAAGCGCTGCCCCCGGCGCGGGGCGGCAGGGCGGTCAGCGCCCTCCTGCTCCTCCGACAGCTCGGCGGCTCACTCGCCCTCGTGGCCGCGAACTCGATCTGCGCTTGGCGCGCGCCGGACTCCGGGGGCGCGGCTGCGACCGGCACGAGCACCCTCGTCGTCGCCGGCATCGGAGCGATCCTCACGTCGCGGAGCTCGTCACCCTCCGCGGCGACGCGGGACGTATCGCCAGGGGCCCGTCGCACGTTTGGGGAGCGTCAGGCCAGGCTGTCGGGACCAGCACCGAAGCGACCAGGTCTCGCTCGTCCCGGAAGACCATC
>WLOB01000030.1 GCA_009699505.1 Actinomycetota bacterium
CGGGCACGACGCTCGTCATCGCCAACGACGACGTCGGGCTCGGTGGGTCGTCGCTGCAACGACTCCACGACGCTCTGGTCGCCACACCGGACGCGGGCGTCGTCGGTCCGGCGGCGACGGCGTGGGACATCGCCGGCGCTGCCCATCGGGAGGAGCTCGACGTCCAAGGGCGCCCGGACGGCGAGCTCGTGCCCTGCGAGGTCGTCAGTGGATTCCTGTTCGCGACACCGCGCGCCGTGTACGACGAGCTGGGCGGATTCGACGACGCGTACGCCCCGTGTTCATGGGAGGAAGTGGACTACTGCACGGCCGTCCGGGCGTCGGGCCGCCGGTGCTACGGCGTCCCAGGCGTCGAGATCGAGCACGAATGGGGCATCTCGCGTCGCGCGATGCCCTGGAAGCGCGTGTCGTTCGACGGCCGCTCCGAGACGTTGCGCTCGATCCACAGGCGGAACCGGCGGCGGTTCCAGGAGAAGTGGGCGTCGCATCCGGTTGCGGGACGGACCGCATGAGGAAGGCGATCGTCTCGATCGGAACGGGTCCCCAGCAGGGCCTGCTGCGCATGGCGTCGCGGTCGTTCCGCCCCTACGCCGCCCGCCACGGCTATGACCTGCACCTCCACGCGGAGCCGCTCGTCGCCGAGCGTCCGGTGCCGTGGTCCAAGGTCGAGCTGCTGCGTCGGCTGAACGAGTCCTACGACGTCCTGGTCTGGCTCGATGCCGACCTCGTGGTCGTCGACGGGCGCCGCGACATCCTCGATGACCTGCCGGAGGACCGGTTGTTCGGCCTGGTGGAGCACCGGACCGCGGACGGGCAGATGCCCAACAGCGGCGTCCTGGTGATCCGGTGCGGGGACGAGGCAGAGCGGTTCCTGGCCAACGTCTGGGCGCAGGAGGACCTGATCACGCACCAGTGGTGGGAGAACGCTGCGGTCTGCCGGCTCCTGGGTTACGAGCTCGACCCGGTGGGTCCGGGCGAGCCCACCGCGCTCTTGCGCGACCGCGTCACGTTCCTGGATCCGCGCTGGAATTCGATCCCGAGCGACCCCGCCCGTGCGCCGTTCATCCGACACTTCCCTGGATACGCACCCCGCACGCGGAGCGTGCTGATGGCTGCGTCGCTGGTCGAGATGACCGCGCGGCGGACCGCGGCGGCGCGATGACGACTCGCCGCTCGCCACTCGCTGTCGGCATCGATGCCCGCGGCGCCGCGGACGAACGGGGCGGCCGCGGGACGGTCGTCCGGGAACAGCTGCGGGTCCTCGCAGCCCGTCCCGACGACCGCCGCTACGTCCTGTTCGCTCGGAACGCGTGGGACGGCGTCGATCTCGACGACCGGTTCCGGTGGGTCATCAACCGGGCCCCCGACCCGTTCTGGCACGTCCGGGTCGCCGACCGCGCCAACGCCTGCTGCGACGTCTTCCTGGCGACCAACAGCTACCTCACCGTCTGGTTCCTGCGGATCCCCGCGGTCATGATGGTGATGGACATGGTCGCCTTCGACGCGGACCTGCTCCCCAACCGGCGCTCGGCGGTCATCGAACGGGCGACGCTGCCGTGGGCGCTGCGCTCCGCCGCGTCGGTCGTCTCAATCTCTCAGGCCACCGCGGACGACCTCGCCCGGCGCTTCCCCCGCACCGGGACGGGCTCCGTCGTTGCGCCGCTCGCAGCGAGCGCGGCGTTCTCCGAGTCCACGGGCGACGACGTCGCACGCGTTCGGCGCACCCATCAGCTGGAGCGGCCTTACGTCCTCTCCGTCGGCACGCTCGAGCCCCGCAAGAACCTGCCGCGCCTCGTCGCAGCGTTCTTGGGCCTCGACCCCGCGATCCGTGGTGATACGCAGCTGGTCATCGTCGGTGCGCGCGGGTGGGAGTCCGACGTGACCTTCGCCGAGCTGGCGGCCCACCCGGACCTCGTACGGCCGCTCGGGTTCGTCGACGAGGAGGACCTGCCGGCCCTCTACGCCGGGGCGGAGCTCTTCGCCTACCCGTCGATCTACGAAGGGTTCGGCCTCCCGGTCCTCGAGGCCATGCTGGCCGGCGTCCCGGTCCTGACGTCGGCCGTCTCGAGCCTGCCGGAGGTCGCCGGACCCGAGGCGCTGTACGTCGATCCACGGGACGTCGCATCGATCCGCTCCGCGCTAGAGACGGGGCTGAGCGACCCCGCCGCTTCCCGAGCCCTCGGCGTGCGCGGGAGGGTGAGAGCTGCGTCGTTCTCCTGGGAACGACACACGGCGACGGTCTTGGAGCGTTTGGATGCGGCGCGCTCCTGATCTGGGCCCGCCGGACCCGGCGACCCGACTGCCGATACGGTTTCGGAGATGTCGGTCCTGATGAAGGAAGCGCGTCGAGTCTTCTACAACGCGGACGGTCCCTGGATCCGTCGCGGCGTGTACGAGCGGTTCGGCTCACTCAAGTACTCGCGCCCCGCGCTGCACGACATTGATCGAAAGCTCGAGAAGCTCTTGCCGAAGAGCGGTGGCGTGTTCGTTGAGGCCGGCGCTCACGACGGGTTCACGCAGTCGAACACGTACTACCTCGAGCGGCACCGGGACTGGACCGGGCTCTTGATCGAGGCGATTCCGGAGCTGCACGCCAAGGCTGCGAGCCGTCGATCGGCGAAGGTCGTGCAGGCGGCACTGGTCGGCCCCGATCATGAGGGCTCGACCGTTGAGATCAGTTTCGGTGACCTGATGTCGAAGGTGGGCGACGACGGATCCCACGCCAAGGGCGGGCTCGATAACGCCGGACTGGCCGGGTACGCGGTGCAGGTCCCGGCCCGCACCCTGTCCTCCCTCTTGGATGACGCCGGCATTCAACGCGTCGACCTGCTGTCCCTCGACGTCGAGGGGTTGGAGCTCGAAGTCCTCCGCGGCATCGACTTCGACCGCCACATCATCGACACGATGGTGATCGAGATGCTCGACATGCCGAATCAGCGGCCCGTCTTCGATGAGCTCCTCGGCTCACAGTACGAGTTCGCCGGGACACTCTCGGTCGACGACGCGATCTATCGTCGGCGGTCCTGAGGTCAAAGCTGCCGGAGGTGCCTCGGGCGCCACGGCGACCAACGCAACAGGCGGGTGATCATCCGGTCGCGTTCCTGCCGCACCCGGGTCATCAGTGGCTGGTGTGGGTAGCTCGTGCCCATCTTGGTCCCGTGCCGGTACACCGCTGGAGCGTAGGTCGCCCGCATGCGCCCTGAACGCCGGAGGTGGCTGTCGATCCGGGCCTCGAAGATGTCCGCGAGGTGGGACACCGGGTAACGGCGCAGCGCGAGGGTCCGATCGCTGTAGATCGGGCGGCCGAGCTCGCTCCGGCGGCCAAGCATGACCTGGTCGCTGGCCCCGTGCCCCAGATGGAAGTCGCCGTCGGTCTCGAACGTGAAGCGGCCGAGGTTTGGGAACTCCCAATTGGGGTTTGCTATCAGCACGCGCGCATCGCGGTCCATTAGCTCGAGGGCCGGACGGACCCAATCAATGGGCCGGTGCAGCCGCACGTCAGCGTCCCACAGCAGCACGTTGTCGAGACCGTCCACGGTGACGGCTACGAGAGCCCAGTCGGTGAAGTACGGGACCGCGCCAAGGTCGGCGCGGTGCAGACCGGTTTGACGCAAGGCGTCATCGAGCAGGTCGGCAACGAAGATCCACCGATCGATCTCCCCTGCTTCGACACGTGCGGCGGCCAAGTCGCGGGCGTCGTCGCGGCAGTCCACGTTGTTGATGAGGACCGTGCGTCGCTCGAAACGCACGGCGTTGTCGTCCTCGATCGCCTGGAGGTGGCCGGGAGCAAGGACCTCGCGGTACGTCCGTTCGAAGCAGTTGACGACGAGGTCGACCGGCACGGTCGGTCGGGAGCTCACTCCCCGATCGTAAAGCCGTTGGACCGGGGGCATCATCCCCACGCCGGTGTGCGACGGTTCGGGCATGGGGTGGCGTGATGTGGCGACCAACGGCCGATGGAGGCTTGCCGGGCACGGGCGGCCGTTGCCCGACGCGTTCCGAGCACCGGTGCGCGGCCTGCGGGGGCTCGAGATCGGTGGGCCGTCCGCAGTCTTTGGGACCGGCGGCCGCTACCCGGTGTACCCGTCACTGAGTGCGTGCGACGGCGTCCAATGGCGCGCGTCTACGGCTTGGCATGATCTGGACGAGCAGGAGCCGTACGCTCCGGAGGGAGCGGCGAGTGGCCATTTTTACGTGGCCGACGGTGGCACGCTCGACGGTCTGCCCGACTCGGCGTGGGACGTCGTCCTCAGCTCGCACGTCATCGAGCACTTCGCAAACCCTCTGCGCGCCCTACAGGCGTGGCGGCGCGTCCTTGTCGACCGTGGGTGGGTCGTGCTCGTGGCGCCGCACATGTCGGGCACGTTTGACCACCGGCGGCCGGCGACGACGCTCGACCACCTCATCGCGGACTTCGCGGCCGGGACGGCGGAGGACGACCTGACCCATCTCGAGGAGACGCTTGCGCTGCACGACCGGGCGCGGGATGCGGACGCCTTGACGCCCGAGGAGTGGGCAGAAGCCCGTGGCGACAACCTGAACACCCGGCTGCTGCACCATCACGTATTCGACGGCGAGCGGCTCTTGCTGATGCTCGACGAGGCGCAGCTCAAGATCGAACAGGTGGCCGTCCGTCATCCGCACGACATCTTTGTTCTGGCGCGATTCGCCGCCGAGGAAGAGCATCCGGACAACACCGCCGTTCTCCGCAAGGACGCGCCGTGGCGCCGTAAGAGCCCGTTCTCGATCGACCGCCCCCGCTGACGCCACGACGCCGGGTCTCGTTGGCTGCCACTACCGTTCGCGCCATGGACATCCGTGAGACAACGCTTCCCGACGCGCGACTCGTTGTTCCGCGGGTCTTTCCCGACGACCGTGGCTTCTTCGCCGAGACGTTCCGCGAGAGCGCCCTGGCCGACGTCGGCATCCACGACCGGTGGATCCAGGACAATCACTCCCGCTCCGGCTTCGGCGTCGTCCGCGGCCTGCACTTCCAGATCGGTGAGGGCTGCGCAAAGCTTGTGCGCTGCGGTCGCGGCCACATCTGGGACGTGATCGTGGACCTACGCAAGGGCTCCCCAACGTACGGTCAGTGGGAGGGTTTCGACCTCACCGACGAGAACATGCACGCCCTATACGTTCCAGTCGGCTTCGCCCATGGATTCGCGGTCAAGAGCGGCGTTGCTGACGTTCTCTACAAACAGACTCGGTACTACTCCGGCGACGTTGAGCGCGGGATTGCCTACGACGACTCGGATGTGAGCGTCGAGTGGCCCATCGCCGCGTCCGAGATACAAGTTTCGGAGCGAGACGCGACCGGTCCCAAGCTTGCCGAGGTCGTCAACGACTTGCCTTTTGCGTATTAGCTTGTGTTGCATCATTGAGCCTGAACGCGGGGGGGCAGTTTGCTTATCGCCGCGGGTCCACCAGACATGCAAATGCACTCTTCCCAGTATCACTTGGTCTCGCGAATCCTCGGGGCGGCAGCCGTAGTCAGCACCGTCGGTGCTGCCCTCTGGGGTGCCGAACCCGCGAACGCTCGCACCTATGAGGTCTGGACCTGCCGTGCGCCGGACGGCTCGCCTGCCGCTGTGAGTGACCCCGCCGGCGGGTGGCAGGCCCACCGAGGCAGAACAAATCTCCAAGGCGGAAACGTCGTGAGCGAGGACTGTGCGGCAGGTGGAAACATCTACGCCACGAACGCGGCGCAGTTCATGCAGCCCGCCGGCGCCGAGGTCGGTTGGCGCTTCGTGGCGCCCGCGGGCACATCTATCCGCCGCTATTCAATCTCTCTCGCTGGTTACGTTCGTCCGGTGACGGACCCCGATAGCCATTTCGGCGACGTAAGCGTTCTCCGCGACGAGAACTCGGACCCCAACTACGACCTGCGTATCAGAGGGCTCGACACCCCCGGCCTCATCTCTAGCCGGGACCTCGACTGGTCGGGGCCCGCTTCCCCGGGCGTCCTAGTTTTCGCGGCGTGCTCTGGTTTCTCGGGGTCGAGCTGGAATTGCTCGGTGCGGCCGGACGGCGGGGCGGCCACCTTTCGAGTCAGCCGCGGCACGTTCACTCTCGAGGACAAGGAGGCGCCCGTCGTCACCGGTGTCTCCGGCGACGCGGCCTCCGACAGTCTTTGGGCTGGATCCACCGGGATCTCCGTCGGGTCCACGGATGCTGGCGGCGGTGTCTATCGGCTCGGAGTCGAGGTGGACGGCCAGATGCGGTCGTGGCAGAACCTCGCCGCAGCACCGTGCGTCGCCTGGCCCGGCACCGAGCGGACGTTCCTGTCGCCTAAGCCGTGCCCGTCGTCGGTCGGTGGGGTCCAGCAGATCTCGACTGCCGACCTGCCCGATGGGGTCCACACGGTGCGGATCCTCGTCGAGGACGCCGCCGGCAACCAGACCACCGCCTACGGCCCGGTGACGAAGACGCTGCGGCGGAACAAGGACGGGACCCCGACCCCGGGCGGTGCCGGTGTCGGTGGTGTCGGCGGGTCGGCCGCCGACCCCGGGCCGCTGAACGGTTCACCGGCGGCGTCCGAGGCTCGGATGCGGGCGCGCTGGACGGGACGGGAGAGCAACACCCGCAACATCCGGTTCAACCAGCGTCCCAAGCTGGACGGGCAGCTCACGACGCCGACCGGCCAGCCGATCAAGGGCGCCTTCGTCCGCGTCACCATCCGGCGTGACGCCCGGAACTCGCCGGCCTTCGACCGCGACTCGCTGAAGACCGACAGCCGGGGCCGCTTCCGCTGGACCTTGCCGAAGGGCGTGTCGTCCCGGTCGATCAAGCTCGCCTACCACCAGCGCGTCAACGACACGAAGGCCGTGGCCTCGACCTCCTTGCGGCTGCGGGTCACCGCCGGGCTGAAGCTGGCGCTCAGTCGCAGGACCGTCCGCCGCGGGCAGACCGTCCGGCTGACCGGGACGGTCCTCGGGCGTCCCGTGCCCGGCGGCGGCAAGCTCGTCGAGCTGCAGGCCCGCAACGCGGGTCGCAGGTGGATCACGTTCAAGACGGTCCGCTCCCGCAAGAACGGCACGTTCAAGGCGTCCTACCGCTTCCGCAACGCCGGACCCGCCCGGTTCCAGATGCGCGCCCGGGCCCGCAAGTCGGGCGACTACCCGTACGCGACGGGCAACTCGCCGGTGCGCCGGATCGCCGTTCGCTGACCGGTCCCGCCGGGCGAGGCCGCGAGGCCCCGCCCGGAGGCCCCTCGAAACGCCGGGATCCGCCATCCTTTGACGGGATGGCCACCGTCGCTCCCGCCAGCACCCAGGGCCCGCGCCGCGCGCAGTTCCTCCGCCGCCGTTTCGTGAGCAGCGCACAGCGGATGCTGCTCGCCGCGCGGCTGACGCTCATCGCCAACGTCGGGATCATGCTTAGCGGCGCGCTCGTCCGCGTCACCGGCTCCGGGCTCGGCTGCTCGAACTGGCCCAAGTGCGACACCCGGGTCCTGCCGAGCCAGGCGCACGCACCGACCTTCATCGAGTTCGGCAACCGCCTGCTGACCTTCGCCGTCAGCGCCACCGCGATTTTCGCGATCTTCTGCGCCCTGACCCTCGTCGTCTACCGCCGCCAGCTGTTCTGGATCTCGCTCGGCCTGCTCGGGGGCGTCTTCATGCAGGCCGTCATCGGCGGCATGAGCGTCCTCTACGACCTCGACTGGATCTGGATCAGTGCCCACTACATGGTGTCGCTGCTGCTGCTCGTCGTCCCCTCGGCCGTCCTGACCTGGAAGGCCGGCAAGGACACCAGCGCGCCCCGGCAGCACCTCGCGGCCGACAGGCTGACCGCCCGCACCGTCTTCGCGCTCCTGCCGGTCGGCGCCGTGGCGCTGTGGGCCGGGACCCTCGCGACCGCCGCGGGCCCCAACAGCGGCGGCGAGGGCACCGGCGACATCGTCAAGCGCTTCGACGTCCACGGCACGGGCACGCTCGAGTGGATCGTGCACCGCCACGGTGCGCTGTCCGCGATCTTCGGTCTGCTGATCATCGCCGCCTGGGGCGTCGCGAAGTGGCGCAAGGCCGGCGAGCGCCTCACCCTCGTCCTCACGCTGGCCGGCATGCTCGTCGCCCTCCAGGGCATGCTCGGGCTGGTCCAGTACGGCCTCGAGCTGCCCGGCGGGCTCGTCTGGGTCCACGTGACCCTCGCGACCCTGACGTGGACGACGGTCGTCTGGGCGTGGCTCGTCGCCGGCTCGGCCAGGCGGTTCTCGAGCCCGCAGGTCGCGTCGTCCTCGGCGGTCGCGGCCGGCTGAGCCGGGCCACGGGCCTTCCAGGGACGCGACGTACACTGGCCCGGTGACTGAGGACATTCCCCAGCAGCCGCTCCCAGTCGTAGTGCTCTGCGGCGGTCGCGGCACCAGACTTGGTGCCGGGCAGGCGATCCCCAAGCCGCTCGTTGGGATCGGCGGCCGGCCGATCGTGCAGCACATCGTCGAGCTCTACGCCGCCCAGGGCGCGCGGCGATTCCTGCTCGCGGGTGGCTGGCGCTCCGACCTGCTGTCCGCCGCCGTCGACGCGATCACCTGGCCCACGGATGTCTCCGTCGAGTGCGTCGATACCGGCGTGGACACCGAGACCGGTGGGCGCGTCCACCGGCTACGCGAGCGGCTCAACGACCGGCCGTTCCACCTGACCTACGGCGACGGCGTCGCCGACGTCCGCCTGGCCGACCTTGAGGCCACCCACCGGGCGGGCGGTCGGACGGTCACGCTCACCGTTGTGCGCCCCGAGCTGCAGTTCGGCGTCGTTGAGCTCGCCGACGACGACGCGATCACGGGCTTCCGCGAGAAGCCGCGCAGCACCCACTGGATCAATGGCGGGTTCATGCGCATGGAGCCCGACGTCTTCGACGTCCTCGACGCCGACTGCACGCTCGAGCGCGAGCCGCTGCAGCGCCTGGCCGCCGAGAGCCGCCTGCAGAGCCACCGCCACGAGGGCTTCTGGGCCTGCATGGACACCTACAAGGACGCCCGCGCGCTCAACGAGCTGTGGGACGCCGGCGTGGCGCCGTGGGCCCGGCAGGCGCAAGCTGCGTCCGAGGCCTGAGTGCCGCCGCCGGGCCCGCGGCGGACCCGGTCGACCCGGGCCGTTCTGCGAGGATCCGCGCGATGAGCCGGTTCGGGGAGTCCATGCGCGGTCGATCGGTGTTCGTCACCGGGGCCTACGGAATGCTCGGCTCCTGGCTGGTGCGGGCACTCCTGGACCGCGGCGCGGCGGTCACCGTCCTGCGGCGCGACGAGGTCAGCGCCTCGATGCTCGCTCTCGACGGGCTGGAGCCCCGGTGCACCGTGGTCCGCGGCGACCTGCTCACGCCCGGTCTCATGGAGCGGGCGATCGGCGAGCACGAGTGCGACACGGTCTTCCACCTCGCTGCGCAGACGATCGTCGGCACCGCCAACCGCTCGCCCGTCCCGACGTTCGAGGCGAACATCCGTGGCACGTGGCTCCTGATGGACGCCTGCCGCACCCAGGACGTCCGCCGCGTCGTCGTCGCCGCGTCCGACAAGGCCTATGGCGCACACGACGAGCTGCCCTACCGCGAGGTCTTCGCGCTCCAGCCGCGGTTTCCCTATGACGTGTCGAAGGCCGCCACGGACCTCATCGCGCGCTCGTATTGGCACACCTACGGCGTGCCGGTGGCGATCACGCGCCTGGCGAACATCTACGGCGGCGGCGACCTGAACCGCTCGCGCCTGCTGCCCGAGGCGATCGCCGCCGTCTTGCGCGGCCGTGCCCCGGTCATCCGCTCGGACGGGTCGCCCGAGCGGGACTTCCTCTACGTCGAGGACGCCGTCGAGGCGTACCTGGCGATCTGCGACGTCCTGGACGCCGACGAGGGGATCGCCCCGGGCGAGCCGACCCGAGCGCGCGGCGAGGCATTCAACGCCGGCGGTGGGCGACCCCACAGCGTCCGCTCAATCATCGACGCGGTGGTCCGCGTGTCCGGCCACAACCTGGCCCCCGACGTGCGCGGCACGGGCACCCCGTCGGGTGAGATCGACCGCCAGTATGTCGACTCCACGAAGCTGCGGGAACGCAGCGGCTGGGAGCCCCGCGTCGGTCTGGACGAGGGTGTCGAGCGCACGATCGCCTGGTACCGCGAGCACCTGGACGCGCTTCCGGCCTGACGGCGGCGCGGCGCCCAGCGGCGATCAGCCGGCAGCGAGGACCGCGAGGCCGATCGGCGCCGCGGCGACGGCGTGGGCGAGCGCCAGGCCCGTGACCGCCTGCCGGCGGGCCGCGCCGGGCGACGCGCCGTCCTGCACGGCGGCTCGGGCCCAGGACGCCAAGACGACCCCGCCGACGGACGCCGAGACGACGGCCCCCGCGAACAGCGCGACACCGGTGGGGACACCGGAGAACACCGCGAGGGCGAGGACGGAGACGGCCGCGGCACCGGCGGCGACCGCGGCGACGAGGTCGCGCAACGTGGCGTGGCTCGCCGGGCCGACCCTGCCGTGCCGGGCGCCCGACCGCGCGCGGGAGGGTCCGCGAGGGAGACCCAGGACGGGACGGGCACGCTGCGGGGCCGAGCGGACCACGCGCTCCGCTGGCGCGGCGACGGTGGAGGGCACGGAACGCACCCGTCGAGGATGCCGCTCCGGTCCGGCACGACGGTGACGGACCGGTGTCCGGCCAGTATCACCTCTTCGTGCGGGCGGTCACGGGCCGCGGCACGAGGCGTCTGGCAACCGCCCGTCGCCCGTTATTCGACCGTGACGCTCTTGGCCAGGTTGCGCGGCTTGTCGATGTCGCGGTCCAGCGACAGCGCCGCGTGGTAGGCGAGCAGCTGCAGCGGGATGTTCAGCAGGATCGGGTCGAGCTCGGGCTCGGTCCGCGGGATGACGATGGTGCGCTCGGCCAGCTCCTGCGGCAGCTCGGCGTGCGAGATCGCGAGGATCGGGCCGCTGCGGGCGCGGATCTCGTGCAGGGTCGAGCGCTGCTTCTCGCCCAGCTCGTCGTCCGGCACGACGGCGACGACCGGCATCTTCTCGTCGATCAGGGCCAGCGGGCCGTGCTTGAGCTCGGCCGCCTGGTAGGCCTCGGCGTGCATGTAGGCGACCTCCTTGATCTTCTGGGCCGCCTCCCGCGCGATCGGCCAGCCGCGCACCCGGCCGATGAACATCGCGTTCTCGAACTGCGCGAGCCAGCCGGCGGCCTCGATGATCTTGTCCTCCTGCTCGAGGACCGCGGCGATCTTCGCCGGCAGCTCGCGCAGCGCGGTGATCAGGCGGTCGCCGTCGGCGGGGGAGAGGTCGCGGATGCGCCCGAGGTGCACGGCGAGCATCGCGAACGCCACGCACGTCGACGTGAAGCTCTTGCTCGACGCGACGGAGACCTCCGGGCCGGCGTGGATGTAGATGCCGCCGTTCGTCGCGCGGGCGATCGCCGAGCCGACCTGGTTGACGACGCCGAGGACGCGGGCGCCCTTGCGGGTCAGCTCCTCGACGGCGGCCAGGGTGTCGGCGGTCTCGCCGGACTGGCTGACGGCGATGTACAGGCCGTCCGGGTCGATGACGGGGTTGCGGTAGCGGAACTCGGACGCGGCCTCGGCCGTGGCGGGGATGCGCGCGAGCTCCTCGATCAGCTGCGCGCCGACCTCGCCGGAGTAGTACGCCGAGCCGCAGCCCAGGATGTAGACGCGCTTGAACGACCGCAGCTCGTTCGGGTGCAGGTTCAGCCCGCCGAGCTTGATCGTGGAGAAGCGCTCGTCGAGGCGACCGGAGATCGCGCGCTCCACGGCCTCGGGCTGCTCGCCGATCTCCTTGCGGAGGAAGTGCTGGTGCTCGCCCATGTCGAAGTCGTCCGCGTCGAAGTCGACGCGCTCCGAGACCTTCTGGACGGGCCGCGCGTCGAGGGTCGAGGTGGTGAAGCCGTCGGCCTCGAGCAGCGCGATCTCGCCGTCCTCGAGGTGCACGACCTGCTTCGTGTGCCGGACGATCGCGCCGACGTCGGAGGCGACGTACATCTCGCGGTCGCCGAGGCCGAGGACGATCGGGCTGCCGAGGCGGGCGACGATCACGCGGTCGGGGTGCTTCGAGTCCAGGACGGCGAGCCCGTAGGCGCCCTCGACGTGGCGCAGCGCCGAGCGCAGCGCCTCGACCGGGTCGTCGTGCTCCCGGGCGGCCTGGCCGATGAGGTGCGCGACGAGCTCCGTGTCGGTCTCGGACACGATCTCGATGCCGTCGGCCTCGAGGCGGGCCTTGATCTGCGGCGCGTTCTCGATGATCCCGTTGTGCACGACGGCGAAGCGCTCGCTGAAGTCGACGTGCGGGTGGGCGTTCTGGTCCGTCGGCGCGCCATGGGTCGCCCAGCGGGTGTGCCCGATCGTGGGGGAGCCCTTCAGCCGCTTGGGCAGCGAGGACTTGAGGTCCGCGATCCGGCCCTTCGCCTTGTGCACCTTGAGCCCACTGGCCCCGGCCACGGCGATGCCGCCGGAGTCGTAGCCGCGGTACTCCAGGCGCTGGAGCCCCTCGAGGACGATGGGGACCCCGTTGCGGGATCCGACGTAGCCAACGATGCCGCACATGACTGGGGGTTCCTCCTACGTGTAGACGATCCTGCGCAACTGCCTGACGGACAGCTCCGGGGGGCTGAAGGGCCTGGTCCGGAGCTCTGCCGCGATCCGCTCGAACGCGTCGTCGTTGCGGACGCCCCGGGCCTGCAGCTCGGCGTGCCTGCGACGGACGAACCCGGGGACGTCCTCGTCGAAGTACGCGAGCACCTCGGCGATCACGCGGTCGGCCTCCGAGGGGCTGAGCGACGTGGTGCGCGAGAGGTGCGTGCGCAGCTCCTCGAACGTGGCTGACGCCCGGGCGGCGGTCACGAGTGGGCATGGTGACGGACTAGGGCCGCCGATGCAACCCGGTTCTGCCCGTTATCGGGCAGATCACGGCGAAAGAGGGACGATTCGTGACGGATGCGTTCCGGCGTCGCGCCGGTGTCGTGCCGATCGGTGCCGACGGCGTCCCGGTCGGCACGCTCGGTCCATGTCGTCGGCCCCGCCCTCGTCGGACCCCAGAGCGCCGGACGGGTGGACGATCCGGCCGGCGGCCCGCCGCCGGCAGCGGGCCCGCGGCCTGCTCGGCCGGCCCCGCCTGGACCCGCTCGAGGGGCTCTGGCTGCCGGTGCGGTCCGTCCACACGTTCGGCATGCGCTTCGCGATCGACCTCGTGTGGCTGGGGCGGGACGGCGCGGTGCTGCGCGTCGACCGGGCGGTGCCGCGTGGTCGGGTGCGCACGTGCACGGCGGCGCGCGGCGGCGTGGTCGAGGTGGCCGCCGATCGGGGGCCGGCGCTCGCCCGGGCCCTGGCGGGGCGGCGGGTGCCGGCCGCGGTGGGGTCGTGAGGTGCCCGGGCGCGTGCGCGTGCCCACCGGCGCCCTACCCTGGCGCTCGGCGCCCGGCGCCGCGAGCGGCCCTCGGTGCCGGGCCCTCGGTGCCGGGCCCTCGGTGCTGGGACCCCGGGGCCTCAGGCCAGCCGGTCGCCGCGGTCCTCGTCCTCGACGTCCTCGTCGCGCTTGCGGGTGGCGCGGAACACGAGCAGGCCACCCATCCCGAGCACCACGGCCATGCAGACCGCGGTGACGACGTCGGAGGAGGTGGAGGCGAGAGCCATGCGCTCGATCGTACGGGGCGGTCCGCGGCGCCAGCGGCACCCCGTCCGGGGGGGGCACCGGACCGCGCGGCCGGGGGCCTTGCGCGGCCGCCGGGTGCGGTGGTCTAGCCTGTCCAAGGCCTCGGTGTCGCGTTCGCGCACGCCGGAGCACCGTTCCGTCCCCGTTCGCAGGCCCCGTGATGAGCGCCACGATCTCCCCGCAGACCCCGCACTCTCCAGCGACGGACCCGGACCACGCCCTCCTCGTGTCGGTCGTGATCCCGTGCCTGAACGAGGAGGAGAACATCGTCGCGGTGGTGACCCAGGCGCGCGAGGCGATCGCCGACGCCGGCATCACCGGCGAGGTCGTCGTGGCGGACAACAACTCGACGGACCGCTCCGCCGAGCTCGCGGCGCAGGCCGGTGCCCGGGTCGTGCACGTCCCGACGCGCGGCTACGGCGCGGCGTACATGGGCGGCTTCTCCGCCGCCAAGGGCAAGTACATCGTCATGGGCGACGCCGACCTGACGTACGACTTCCACGAGATCCCGAACTTCGTGCGCGAGCTCGACGACGGTGCGGACCTCGTCATGGGCAACCGGATGAAGAACATCCAGCCCGGCGCGATGCCGTGGCTGCACCAGTACGTGGGCAACCCGCTGCTGTCCGGCTTCCTCAACCTGCTCTTCAAGACCGGCGTGCGCGACGCGCACTGCGGCATGCGCGCCGTCCGCCGCAGCGCCCTGCCGGCGATGGACCTGCGGACGCCGGGCATGGAGTTCGCGTCCGAGATGGTCATCCGCGCGAGCAAGGCGAAGCTCGACATCCGCGAGTTCGACATCCAGTACCACCCGCGCGGTGGCGAGTCGAAGCTCTCGACCTGGCGCGACGGCTGGCGGCACCTGCGCTTCCTGCTGGCGCACTCGCCGACGCACCTCTTCCTCATCCCCGGCCTGTTCCTCACGGTCGTGGGCGCGCTCATCATGGCGACCGTCCTCTCGGGCGTGAACATCCTCGGGCGCGACTGGAGCATCCACAGCCTCATGGCCGGGTCGCTCCTGACGATCATCGGCACCCAGGTCGTCTCGCTCGGGCTCTGCGCCCACGCCTACGGCATGTACTTCATGGGCGACGTGGACCCGTGGTTCGACCGGATGCGGGCCCGCTTCCGCCTCGAGCACGGTCTCGCGATCGGCGGGGCGGTGATCGCGATCGGCGTGATGGCCGCCGCGGTCATCGTGATCCGCTGGGCGGCAGACGACTTCGGCGCCCTGAGCCAGATCAACCTCGCGATCACCGCCGTCACCGCGATCGTGATCGGCGTCCAGATCTTCTTCTCGAGCTTCCTGCTCTCGATCATCGGCCTCCGCCGGAGCGCGGGCTGACGCGGCCGGGCCGCTTCTCGCGGCCCTCGTCACCGGCCGCCGGCCGGGTCCGCGTCCCGCTCCAGCTCTCCGCCCTCCGGCCCCGTCGACCGGTATCGGTCCTTGCGGCCGCGTTCGGGACCGCGGCGCTGCTGCTCGTCCTGGTCGTCGCCTCGCAGTCCGCGTGGCGGGACCGACTGGTCCTCAACGTCCTCCCCGATGCGCCGGTCGCGGGGCTCCCGGCGCACGGCAAGCAGCCCGCCTGCGCCGCCGTCGACTCGATCCCCGGCGGCGCGGCCCGCGCGGCGTTCCACGTCCGCGTCCCGGGGGAGCGCACGGGTGCCGCGGTGCGGGTGCGGACCACCGGCGCAGGGCCCGCGGTCGACGGCCCGGTCCTGCCCGTCGACGGCAGTGGGGTCGTCCGGCCGGGTCTCGGCTCGGTATCCCCGACGCCGGTGCCGCACCAGGTTTGCCTGCTCAACGCCGGCGACGCGCCGGTCGAGGTACTCGGGGCCAACGGCGTCCCCGCCCTGCGGCTGACGGGCGAGGACCGCGAGACGGCCTGGAGTGTCCTCGGCGACGTCGTCGACCGCACCGTCCGGTCCAACGGCGCACCGGCGCGGTGGATCGGCCTCCCGGGCGTCCTGCTGCTGCTCGCGGGCTCGGTCGGCCTGGCGCTCGTCCTCGTCGCCCGCGCCTGGGGCCGGGATGGCTGGCGACCGTCCCGCCGCACGTGGGTCGCGGTCGCCGCGGTGGCGGCGATGCACGGCGCCGCGTGGTCGGTCCTGACGCCCCCGTTCCAGGTCCCGGACGAGTGGGCGCACTTCCAGTACGCGGACTACGTCGCCGACCACGGGACGCTGCCCAACGGGCTCGACCGCGACGTCGTCGTCGCCGCCGACCAGGCGCTGGCGATGGACCGCACCGGCGGCAACGGCATCCCGGGACAGCCGACCTTCCGCCCGCCCTGGAGCGCTCCGGCCTCGGAGTCGCTGTCTCAGGCGCTCGTTGAGACCCCGGTCAACCCGGTCCCGGACGGCTCGACCAGTGCGACGGGGCAGCCGCCACTCTACTACGCGGTCGCGGGGGCGGTCGACGCCGTGGCGCCGGGGAACGTCCTGGACCGGATCGAGCAGGTCCGCGTCATCGGCGTCCTGGCGCTCGTCGCGTTCGTCCTCGGCGCCGCGGCGCTGGCGCGGAGGCTCGTCCCGGACCGGCCGACCTGGGCCCTCACTGCCGGGCTGTTGGCGGGCCTCGTGCCGCTCATGGGGTTCATGGCCGGCGGCGTGACCCCGGACATCCCGATGACCGCGCTGGCGACGTGGACCACCGCGATGGCGCTGGCCTTCGTCGAGCGCCCCGGGTGGAGGACGGGTGCGATCCTCGGTGTGCTGGGCGTCTCGCTCGTCCTCGTGAAGCTGACGTCCCTCGCGCTCGCGCCCGGGCTCGTGGTCCTCGTCCTCCTGGCGATCGGCATCGCGATCAGCCGGGGCTGGCCAGCCGGTTCGACCCCGGGCGTGGTTGGGCTCCTCGCCGGGTTCCTGGTCCCGCTGATCGCCTACGTCGTCTGGTGCGGGCTCAGCGACCGCTCGATGATCCCGGGCACGCTCGTGGCGGTCGCCCGGGCGGAGACCACGCCGGGCACCAGCTCTAACGGCCCGCTTGAGTTCCTCAGCCTGACCTGGCAGCTCTACCTCCCGCGGATGCCATGGATGGACGACCTCGTCCAGGGCTTCGGTCTCCGCGACATTTGGGTCTCCGGCTTCGTCGGGCGTTACGGCTGGCTCGACTACGGGCTGCCCCGGTGGGTCCAGAACGTGCTGCCGATCTTCTGGCTCGGGCTGACGCTCCTCGGGGTCCGCGGCCTCTGGGTCCTCGGCCGCCACCGTCAGCCCCAGCTCCCGCGCCCCCGGCAGATCAAGCGCGTGGTCGTCGGCGTCGCGTTCGTGCTGCTCCTGGCGTCCGTGCTGCTCACGGTTGCCCGGGCGGACTACACGGCCTACGTCACCGGCACGGCGCGGTTCCAGCAGGCGCGCTACCTGATGCTGGCCGTGCCGGTCGCAATCGCGCTCGTGGTCGTCGCGTTCCGCGGGACGCCCGCCCGGGCGAGGCCCTATGTCGCGGTGACGCTCGTCGGCGTCGCGGCGCTACACACCGTGGGATCGATCCTCGCCACGGTCGCGCGCTACTACGTCTGAGTCGCCGGGAGGCGCCGCGTGGCTGCCTCCCGGGGAGCCGTGGGGCGGGCCTGATGACGTCCGGCTCGCCGCCCGCGCCCCTCAGGTCCGGGCGGGCGCGGGCGTGCGGGCGGCCGTCGTGTCCGCGCGGTCGTCGGCCAGGTCCAGGTAGAACCGCTCGAGGGCGTCGATCTTGCGCGGCCAGGCGTAGGCCTCCGCCGTCTCGTGCCCCGCGGCGATCAGGCGCTCCCGCAAGGGCGCGTCGGCCAGCAGCCGCTGGAGGGCGTCCGCCACCTGCTGCGGGTCGCGGCCGGGCATCAGGCAGTTCACGCCGTCGACGCAGAAGTCACGGTTGCCGTTGGAGTCCGTGCACACGACGGCCGCGCCCGCGGCCATCGCCTCGAGCGGCGGCAGGCAGAAGCCCTCGTGCTTCGAGGTCTGGACCAGGACTGACGTCTCGTTGAGGAGCACGTTGACCTCCTCGTCCGACGGGAACCTGCGGAACGTCACCGAGTCGCCGAGGCCCTCCGCTAGCTCGGGCTCCGACCCAAAGAGCGTCAGCTCCGGCTTCGGGTTCGTCAGGCGACCGTAGGCCGCGCGGGTCAGCCGGAAGTCCTTCAGGGGGTTCGAGCGCGCGGTCGAGAGGATGGTCCCGTCGCGTCGCTGCATGCCGTCGAGCGTGCGGTACGTGCCGGTGTCGAGCCCGGGCGTGAAGACGGTCGGGTCCGCGACCCCGAGCTTCTTCAGCTCGTCGGCCACCCAGGCCGACCCGGCCAGGTAGGCGAACTCGGGCCGGTAGCTCTCGTGGACCGCCGCGTGGTCCTTCGGCGAGGCGTAGTACGAGCTCTCGACGTCCTGCACGAGGTAGACCGGGATCCCGTGCAGGACCGACGCCTCCCAGACCCAGGAGGACGTCTCCCACCACGTGGCGACCTTGATCGCGTCGATCGGGCCCAGCGCGTGCGCCAGCTCGGCGTACGAGTCGAACCGCCGCACCGGGACCTCGAGATCGAACCAGCCCGGCGCGCCGTCCTCGTCGAGCGTCCACAGTTCGGGGTGGTGGCCCTTCTCAAGCAGCCCGTTGAGGTGCGTGAAGATCACGCGGTGACCGCCGCCGATGCCGGTGTCCTGGGTCACATAGATCACTCGCAGCCCGCCGTCCTCCGCGCGCACCGGGCGCCTGTCGAGCTGGTCGCCCCAGCGGTCCCAGAACCGCGCCTGGGAGGCGAGCTCGCGGTCGCCCTGGACTTTCCCGCGGGTCTTGCTCTCGTGGTGGAGCACGACCGCCTGCGGGACGTAACCAACTCGACGGCCGTGCGCCCAGGCTCGCAGGCAGTAGTCGACGTCCTCGTACGCCATCCCAAAGCCCTCGTCGAGCTCGCCGATGTCATCGAGCGTCTCGCGCGTCACGTAGAGGCAAGCGCCGGTGGCCGCGATCGTCGGGCCCTCGATGTTGGCCGGCCCAAAGTCGGCGGCCTTGAAACGGAACCGGTGGTCGAACCACTGCGGCTGGTCGTGGTTGCGGACGATCCCGCCATACTGGATCGACGTGTCGGGGTAGAGCAGGCGCGCCCCGACGACGTCCCAGTCGCGCTGGTGCGATGCGTACTGGAGCGCCGCGAGCCAGCC
>WLOB01000300.1 GCA_009699505.1 Actinomycetota bacterium
ACCTACACGCCCAAGGACGGCTGGCGCTACGCCTACGCCGTCGGCCAGACCCAGACGCGATACCAGACCACCACGACGGGCACCTCGTCCTGGGCCGGCATCGATGCGCTGGCCAAGGACCCCGCCACCATCACCGGTTTCCGGGACGTCGCCACCGGCGAAGTCAAAATGATGGGCGAGGGGACCTACTACTACATCGACGTCAGCAACGACGCGGCCTATACGTTCCCCACCATTAACAACCCCAAGACGACCAATCTCGACGGCTTCTCGGCACCCGAGAAGGGCAATAGCTGGGTGGACAGCACCTGGTACGGCAAGAAGACGTATTATCAGGAGTGGGTCCGTGAGCAGCCGCAGGAGCGGACGGCCACGGCGAACATCCTCGCCGACCGGCCGATCCAGGTATCGTTCTACGGTTCGGACACCGGCAACATCAGCATCACCTCGACGGGGGCCGGCCGGGTCCTGATCAAGAACGGGATCGTCAACACCTCCGGCGCCGTGCGGATCGACGCCGTCGGCTCGATCGAGCAGACGACGGCGACGGCCTCGATCTCCGCCGCCTCGGTGACCCTGATCTCGCGGGCGGGCAGCATCGGCACCGGCACGGCCGTGCTGGGCAGCGACACCACCGGTCCGGGCGCCGTCCCGGCGGAGGGCGCGCAGGCGCTGCTCGTCGACGGCGTGTTCAGCACCGACAAGGACGGCAAGCGGATCTACACGGCGCCGGTCGTCCTCACGGCTTCGGCCGCGGGTTCGGTCTACATCCAGAACGTCGGCCTGCCGGCGCTGCAGATCGATACCGTCACCGCGACCGGCGGCGACGTCACGCTGGTCTCGTCCCCGGGCATCGTCGTGGCGAACGGCAAGGCCGGCTCCATCAGCGGCGGCGTGATCACGCTGGTGGCCAAGTCCGGCGATATCGGCTCGGGCGACGTCACCGGCGCCTCGATCCTGACCATCAAGGGCGGCCAGACCCAGCGCGACCGGGTCGACATCCTGGCCGGCGGCAGCGTGTCGGTCCGCCAGACCACGGGCAACCTGCGCCTGAACAGCCTCACTGCCGGCGGTGACGTCGTCGTGCAGGTCAGCGCGGGTAGCCTGCTCAACGTGAACAACGTCGTCGTGCGCGACGAGCGCAAGGCGGCGGACCTGATCGGCGGCGTGTGGAAGGACCTCGCGCTCACGACCGAGGATGCAAACCGCAAGTTCCAGGAGACGCTGAGCGCCTACGACAGCGTCCGGCAGCGCGACTACAACGCCTACTGGGCCTACCGGAACCAGCAGGCGAACCCGGCGGTCTACGACAGCCAGTTCCAGGTGAAGCTCAGCGCGACCAACGGCGAACTCGCCTACTTCCAGGATCTCTACAGGACGCAGGCCAGGAGCGAGGGCGTCACCGACGCCGCCAAGATCGACCAGTACGTCGCCAAGGCGATCACCGCGCTCGAAACGAGCCGGACCGCGCAGTACCATGCGTTGCACACGCAGTACGGACAGTACGGCGACGTCCATCACGCGGACTTCGCCGGCGATTACGCGACCTACTGGGCGATCCGCGGGACGCAGGCCAACCGCGCCAGCTTCGATGCCGGCTACACGGTCGGCGCGACGGCCGAGATCCTGGCCAGGATCCAGGTGGCGACGCGCACCGCGCCGATCTCCGGCGATGCGCTGATCGCACGCGTCACGGCGCAGATCGCGCAGATGGAGAGCGATCGCGGCACCCGACTGACCGAAGCCCAGATCGCGCAACTCTACACCACGGCCTTGGAGGCAGAGGCACGCGGGACCAAGCTTTCGGGCACGGTCCTGACGGATTACGTCTCCGCGCAGATCAAGCAGATCAGCGACTCGAGGAATGTCGATTTCAACAATTTGAAGTTGATATTCGGTGGTTTCGACGCCTCGAAGATCTGGAATTTCAGCACTCAGTACGACCAGTACTGGCAGATGCGCGAAGCGGGTGACGCGACGACGCTGCAGTCGCAGGCCTACAAGGATCTCGATGCCGCCTTCTCGGGCTTCGGCGCCCGCTACGTGGCAAAGCTCGGCACGGCCTACGACCTCTACAGCACGTATCTCGCCAACGGATCGACCCGGATCGGCAGCGCCGAGCTGACCGCCCTGACCAAGCAGTTCACCGAGGACGCCGGTTCGCAGACCCTCGGCGAGGCTGCCCTGCGTCTGGCTACATCCGGCAAGGTCGCGGCGGCGGAAGCCGCGCTCAAGGCGGCCTACGCGGCGCTTCATCTCCGCTTCGGCGGCCTCGGCGACAGCTACGACGCGTCGCTGGTCGAGGGCCGGACGGACGCGCAGAAGGCCGATTACGACACCTACTGGAGCTACCGTAACCAGCAGATCGATCCGAGCGTCTACAACGCCGCCTTCGCGCCGCGACTGACTGGTCAGGCGCTCCTCGACGCCGTGAGCAAGGCCCGTGCGGCGGCGGAGACGGAAGCCGCGACTTCGCCGGCCATCGACGCCGCCCGCACTGCGGCGCAGGACCAGCGCGCGGCGGCGCTCACGGCGCAGTACCGGGCGCTCGATACCTTCTTCAACCGCCTGCCGGGATCCCACGGCACGAGCGACCTGACGGCGCAGAAGCAGGCCGCGCCGATCTTCTTCGTCGACAAGGACACGGCGAAGGCGATCGACAACAGCATCAAGCGCTGGACCCAGGACGAGCTGCTGAGCGCCGTCGGCCAGGGCCTGCTCAAGGAGGTGCCCAGCACCGTCGTCGATATCCAGAGCCCGATCATCAAGGGCCGCACGATCAAGCTCGTCACGTCGGCCGATGTCGGCTCCAGCACCGGCACCACGCTGATCCAGATCGGATCCGGCGCGCCGGCCATGACCGCCGACCAGCAGATTGACCTCGCGGCGGCCGAGCGCAGCGACCTCGTCTTCCTGACGAAGGATCCGAACACTGCCACCGCCACCGTCACCTTCGCCAACCAGGGCGCCACCGGCACCGTGACCCGCGTCGACGGCGGAAAGTGGGACCTCACCGCCTTCGTGAAGGACGGCAAGCTCATCGATGCCACGCTGTTCATCGGCGGCCTGACGCAGAACGCCACCGCCGAGACCCGGGGCTACTTCAAGATCGTCGCGGTGACGGACACGGTGATCACCGTCGCCTTCTCCGACAACAAGAGCTTCCAGGAGGGCATCGCCCGCAACGTCACCTTCGGCGCCAGCGTCGCGGTCAACAGCGAGGCTCCGCGCACGACGGCGACGCTGTCGGTCGATCGCCTCAAGGCCGGCCCGACCAACCTCGACGTAACCTTCAGCAACGACGCCGTGGCCAACCAGGGCGTGCTGACGCTCAAGACCGGCGCATGGGATACCGGCCTCTACAAGGTCGGTGACAGGCTCTTCATCGCGGGCGCCACGACGAACACCACGGCGGTCGCCACCAATCTGTTCGAGATCGCCTCGATCAACGGCGGCGTGATCCGTCTCGTGGCCGGCCAGCTCTTCGACACGGCCGGCGGCCTCAACGGTGCGCTCTCGGCAAGCCTCGCCATCGGCGTCCAGGCGACCGCCAGCACCGGCGGCGTCTTCGTGATCAACCGCGCGCTGTCGGACCAGGCCGACAGCTTCGTGACGGACGGCTTCAAGCAGGGCATGCGGATCGGCCTTGCCGCCGCCTTCGGCGTGACGACCGGGAACGCCACCGGCGCCGAGACCTATTACGTGGTCGCCAGCGCGGACAAAGCCTTCCTCGTCCTCGACACCGGCAGCCTCGACGCGAACAAGCGCGCGCCGATGGCCGCGGAAGTCGGTCGCAACCTCGTCGTGTTCCAGTCGGCCAAGGATGCCGGGAATCCGTTCAGCGTCGTCAGCCATCTTCTGATCCAGAAGCGCAAGGCGGTGGTGCTGGAGACGGCGGGCGCGCTCAACGTGAGCGCGGGCGGCCAGATCTTCATCAACACCCCGTCCACGGTGACGGTGGGCCTCGTCACCTCGACGACGGGCCAGGACATCCGTCTCAAGGGCGACGACGGCATCGTGAACGGGCGCGGCGCCACGGACACGAACGTCGTCGGCGGCAACACCATCCTCGAAGGCGGCAAGGGCGGGATCGGCAGCGCGCAGAAGGCGATCGGCGTCAACCTCTCCGGCACCCTCGCGGCCCGGAGCGCGGAGGACATCCACGTCACCGCCCGCGACGGCGATCTGAACCTGGAATCCGCCTTCTCGACCAAGGACGTGTTCCTCATCGCCGACAAGGGCAGCATCCTCGACGGGGTGAGGACCGACACGACCAAGATCTCGGCCGCCAACCTCTACCTGAATGCTGCTGGCACGATCGGCGAGAGCGCGGACGGAACCCGCAACGCCATCGAGGTGAAGCTCGGCGGCTCGATCCGCGCCAGCGCCACCGGTGCGATCCTGCTGACCGAGACGGCGGGCAACATGAACGTCGTGGCGGTCACCACCGCGGGCGACGTGGTGCTGCGGGCGCAGGCCTCGATCCTCGACGGCGGCGACCTCGTGAACCCGCGCGACATCGACTCGGCGCGCGATCTGTCCGGCAGCGGTCGCGCCAACGTCACCGGGCGCTCGATCACCCTCGAAGCCCTCGACGGTATCGGCGTGAGCGGCGACGAGTTCGAGTTCGACAGCAATGTCGGCGGCACGAGCACCGGACGCGTGACGCTGACGGCGGGCCGCCGCGACATCTACGCCGTGGAGACCAGCGGCGACGTCTGGCTCGCCACGATCGGGGCCGGGGCCGGCAACACCGCCTTCCTCACCGCGCTCGCCGGCGACATCCTGAACGGAGCGAGCGACTACAACGAGAGCAACGGCGGCACCTCGAACCTCTCCTCCGGCCAAGCCAAGCTGATCGCCTCGGGCAGCGTCGGCACGGCGACGCGTCGCATCATCGCCAAGCTGGCGACCGCCGACGCCCGGAATCCGTCCGGCAGCATCGAAGTCTCGGCCGGCGGCGACGTCTGGCTCTGGAACGTCGGCGGTCTGCGCGTCGGCGGCGTCACGCCCCTGCTCAAGACCGGCATCCAGGCCGGTGGCGCGATCAACGTGCGCACGTCGAGCCCGGTGACGATCAGCACGGACATGATCTCGAAGAAGTCGATCAACGTCTTCTCGGGCGAGGACATCACCAGCGGCAACGACCTCCTGCTCGTGATGGGCGGCGTCACCATCTTCTCGACCGAGGGCTCGGTCACGCTGGCCGCCGGTGACGACCTCACCGTCGAGGCCGGTGCGGTGATCAAGGCGAAGGGCGACATCGTCCTCAAGGCCGATACCCGCGTGGTGAAGGATCGCGACGGCAACGACACCGTCGAGGCCTCCAACGAGGCCGCCGCTACGATCGATCTGCAGGGCACCTTCATCGGCCGCACGATCACGATCGAAGGCAGCAGCCTGGGCGGCACCTACCGGCTCAACGGCGTCTTCATGACCGGCGAGCGCGACATCACCGTCGCCGGCAGCGTCCCGAACGATCCGGACCAGCGGATCACGCTCGCTCAGATCACCGAGACGGCCCTCGTCCGCGGCGGCTCCATCACCCTGCG
>WLOB01000301.1 GCA_009699505.1 Actinomycetota bacterium
GGCCCGGGCACGCGATCCGGGCGCGGACCCCGGCCCGGGCCGCGCCCCTCGTGCGCGGCCGCGGCGGCCGCCGCGGGTCCTCGGTGCCCCGGGCCCGCGCGTCGCGGAGCGGCCCGCCGCGGGTCCCGGCCACGCGACGCGGGCCCGGCCGGTCGCCTGTCAGCATGGGCCGATGCGCTCCGCGGCCCTCCGCCCGCTCCTCGTCGCCGCCGTGACGGGCCTCGCCGCCCTCGGCGCCGCGGCCCCGGCCGGCGCCCACGGCGGGACGACGATCGCCGAGGGCGGTGGTGAGGGCGTCAGGATCCTCGTCAACGCCGCGGAGACCACGACCCCGGCGGGTCGCGAGGCCATCGACGTCTCGACGACGATCGAGGGCCGCGGCACCGGCGAGGGCGCGAGCGTGACCTACTGGATCCGTCCCGCCGGCGGCGAGACCTTCCGCGCGACGACGGTCCGCGACGACGCGGGCATCGCCCACACGGACGTCCCGACCGCCGACCGCGGCGACTGGCGCTCGTGGGACGTCTCCGCCGTCGTCCGCCTGAGCACGGGCGAGCGGCTGCGGGTGAGCAACGCCGAGGCCAACCCGCCCGGCCCGGACCCGGCCGCGACCGCCGGCGGCGGCGCGACGGGCGCCGACGAGGAGGAGTCGGGCACGGCGACCGGCGACGCGCCCGCGTCGGGCGGCACGGCCCCCGGCACCGCGACGGCCGCGGACGACGCGACGACGACGGGCGACACCGCCGCGTCGCCGGGCCCGGAGGCCGGCGAGGGCCGCATCGTCGACGTCTCCGGCGAGGAGGACGGCGCACCGTGGTGGGCGATCGCGAGCGTCCCGGTCATCCTGATCGCCGCGATCGGACTCATCCTGCTGGGCCGCAGGCGCGCCGCGGCCGACGCGGCGCGCGGCGACGACGACCCGCGGGGCGCCTGAGGGCCGGCCTGGTCCGATCCGGCCCGGGGCCCCGTCGGGCGAGGCTCGACCAGCGCGCGAACGAGCCGGACCGGCGTCACCCCACGACGGGCGACCGCAGCCCGCGGGCCCGGTACGCCCCACGAACTACGGCCGGAGGACGGGCGTCCGCGGTGAGGTCGGTGCCAGGGCGTCGGCGAACCCCGGCGCGATCACCGTCGGGATCGGAGCGGTCCAGACGAACACGCGCCACTGATCCCGCTGCTTCATCCGAGCGAGGGTGAACCCGGCCGGGGGGGGTGGCGGGTCGACCGGCTTGAGCGGCTTCCCGTCGGCGAGGCGGTCGACGACGGCGACGGAGCGGACCGCCAGCGGCTGCGCGAGGTCGGGCGCCACGAGCGTCGGCGAGTAGTACGTCGCCGCAGGCTCCTGGTACGCCCCGATCAGGAGCAGCTCCGGACCCGGCTGGCCGGCCTCGGCCGCCCGCATCAGGCCCCGCCAGTCCTCGCGCTGGTACGTCGGAGTCACCGCGACGAGCACGATGATCGCGAACTGGACGAGGGCGACGGCGCCCGCCGCCACCACGCCCCGGCGACCGATCCGCCAGGCGCCGAGCGCCGCGAGCACGATGAGGGGTGGGATCAAAAGGACGAAGTTGCGCGTCAGGACGACGTCGAAGCCGACGACAAGCGGCACCATCGGCAGGACCCAGACCGTGCCGGTGAGCCCCAGCAGCACCGTCCCGCGGGTGGCGCGCCCGCAGCGCGGCCACGCTCCGGCTGCGACGAGGACGACAAGCACCAGCACGACGATCGCCCCCACCAGCACCTCAGCCGGCGCGTTGTAGCCGACGGCGAACTGCTTCGGCGTCTCCACGATCCGGGCGGGAAGGCCCTTCACGGCCGAGATGGCCTCGTACATCCCGGTCGACCGTTGGTTGACGGCGATCGGCGCCAAGATCGCAACACCGACGGCCGAGACCACAGCGGGCGGCACCATCGGCCGCAGCGCGGCGCGGCGGCGTCCTGCGGCACCAGCGCCGAGGACTACGGCTACGGCGGCCCAGCCGACGAGCAGCAGCACGACGCCGAAGTAGTGCGTCCAGGCCGCCGCAACGGCGGCGACCCCCCACAGCCACAGCGAACGCGTCGTCGGCCGTCCCGCCGCCCGGAGAAGCGCCACCCACGCGATCGCGGAGACCAGCACGAAGAGCGCGTAACTCCGGGCCTCCTGCGAGAACCAGTGGGCGAGCGGGTTCACCGCGACCAGCCCGCCCGCGACCAGGACGAACAGGAGCGGTAGACGGAACCCCGCCCCCACTGCGGGCCGACCGAGCGCCCCGACGAGACCTGCCGCGAAGCGGCCGGCCCAATCGGCGGGGGACGAGGAACCGACGGTCACCGGCGGACGCCGACCGGCGCCGGCCCCGACGGCCGCCGCCTGCGCGTAGGCCCGGTTGTCCGAGTCACGCCCGTCCTCTCGAACGTCCCTCGACACGTCTTCCCCCACCGTCCGCAGCAATCGGACGACCGGCAGCACCGCGAGCGACCCGGCGAGCGCCGAGAGGCCGCGCAACGCCGCGTCGCCCGTGCCGAAGGCCCGCGACCAGAGCCAGTCGAGGAGGTAGAAGAGCGGCGGGGTGTTCTCCGTCCGCTGGATCGTCGACCAGACGTGGCCGAGCGAGCCGTCCACGATCCGGCCCGTGTAGACCTCGTCGAGCCAGAGGCTCTGGTCGCCCAGGGTCGGCAGGCGCAGCGCGAGCGCGACGAGCACGAGCGCCGCGACGAGCAGCGCCTCGCGGGACCGACCGGCCGGCGCGCCGGGCGGGGTGGCGTCCCCCGCGCCGGACCCGGACGAGGGCCGCGGCCCGGGCGACGGGGTGGGCGTGGGCCCCACGGCGTGGGGGTCGGCGGGGGGTCGCCGGCCTACAGGTCGCCGCCGGCGGTGGGCGGCGCGCCCGCGTCGCCCGCGTCGCCGCCGCCGAAGGACTCGCGGGCCAGGAACTCCTCCACCCACAGCGGGTTGGCCGCGGAGCGCCTCACCGTCGTCAGGAGGTCGCCCATCGTCGAGACCTCCTCGACCTGCTCCTTCAGGAACCACTGGACGAACTGCTCGGACTGGTAGTCGCCGGTCTCGCGGGCGATCTTCGCCAGGCGCGAGATCTGCTCCGTGACCTGCTTCTCCTGGTCCAGCGCGATCTGGATCGGCTCCACGATGTCCGCGAAGCCGTTGCGCGGACCGCTCACGGGCGGGATCACGACGTCGGCATCGACGTCCATGAGGTACTGGACCATCTTCATCGCGTGACCGCGCTCCTCGACGGCCTGCGCGTAGAAGAAGCCGGCGAGCCGCGGCAGGGTCTCGCGGTCGTAGTGCACCGCCACGGCGACGTACTGCTGGCTCGCCGCGAACTCGTGCGCGATCTGCTCGTTGAGGGCGTCGACGAACTCGGGCGCGGGCATGCGGGCAACTGTACCCCCCGTCCCGTGGGTCCCGGTGCTCCGCGAGGGGTACCGTGGGCCGTGGCATGCCCGACGTCGTCACCGTGAAGAAGAAGTGCTGCAAGAGCGGCCCGCGGTGCAAGAAGTGCCCCGTGGTGTGGAAGCGGCTCGAGACCGCCGGCCTCGCCGAGCGGATCGACAAGCGCCACTACGAGCCCGGCGGCAAGGTCCCGGGCAAGGCGTTCAAGGCCGCCCGCAAGTAGCCCCGGCGGCGGGCGTCCGGCCCGATCGGCCCCCGTCCGGCGGAGGGTGCGCCCCGCATCGCATTAGGATCCCGGCCATGACCACGTGTCTCGTGACCGGCGGCGCCGGGTTCCTGGGGTCGCACCTGTGCGACGAGCTGCTCTCCCGCGGGCACCGCGTGATCTGCGTGGACAACCTCGAGACGGGCTCGCTGAAGAACGTCGAGCACATCCGCGGACCCCAGTTCGAGTTCCGCCAGGTCGACATCGTCCAGCCGTTCCACGTCGACGAACCCGTCGACGTCGTCTACCACGCCGCCTCGCCGGCGTCCCCGATCGACTACCTGCGCCTGCCCCTGCACACGCTGAAGGTCGGCTCGCACGGCACCCACCACGCGCTCGGCCTCGCCAAGAAGCACCGCGCCCGCTTCCTGCTCTTCTCGACCTCCGAGGTCTACGGCGACCCGCAGGTCCACCCGCAGGAGGAGTCCTACTGGGGCCACGTCAACCCGATCGGCCCGCGCGGCGTCTACGACGAGGCCAAGCGCTACGCCGAGGCGCTGACCATGGCCTACCACCGCCAGCAGGGCGTCGACACCGCGATCGTCCGCATCTTCAACACCTACGGCGCCCGCATGCGCCCCAACGACGGCCGCGCGATCCCGACGTTCTTCCGCCAGGCCCTCGGCGACGAGCCGATCACGATGTTCGGCGACGGATCCCAGACCCGGTCCTTCTGCTACTCCGACGACCTCATCCGCGGCATCATCGCGCTGGCCGAGTCTGGCGAGCACCAGCCGGTCAACATCGGCAACCCCGGCGAGTTCACGCTCATGGAGCTCGCCAAGGCCGTCATCGAGGTCACCGGCTCGAGCTCCGAGATCGTGCACCAGCCGCTCCCGCGCGACGACCCCAAGCAGCGCCGCCCCGACATCACCCGCGCCAAGAGCATCCTCGGCTGGGAGCCCACCGTGGACCTCACGGACGGCCTGCGCAAGACCATCGACCTCGCCGGCCGCGAAGCCCTCCGCGGCAGCCTCGATTGACCGCGTACGCAGGGGTGCAACCCCTGCTGCGACGGACTTCCCGAACCTGTGAGACCCTTCACGGTTGGTGCATCAGGCGAGGCACAGCCCCGACACGGGCCACGATTCTGCCGTGACGCGCGAGCTCCAGCAGCCCGCGTCCGTCACCCCGCTGCGGCCAGCCGTCGACATCCGGGCCAAGCGCCCGGCCGTCGTGCAGTCCGTCCTGAGCCGCGACACGCTGCGCAAGGCCATGCGGCTGATCGCCCTGCTGGCGATCGACGCGGCCAGCGTCTACGCCGCGATCTTCACCGCCCTGGCGCTCAAGGCCGCGTGGCTCGGCTCCTTCACGCCGGGCTGGCACGCGCATCAGGCGCGCGAGATCGCGCCGTTCACGATCCTCGTCGTGCTCCTGAACTTCGGGCGGATGGGGCTCTACGGCCGCCGCACGGAACGCCCGGGCCTGGGCAAGATCGTCACCGGCCTGTTCCAGGTGATGGTCGTCTCGATGGTCTTCGTGCTCATCAACGGGCAGCGGGAGCAGTTCTCGAGCTACTACATCTTCTACGGCTCGGTGATCGTCGGCGTCGTCTACATCGGGCTCCTGCGCCTGGCGTACGAGTCGACCAGCGCGCGGCTCCTGAAGTCCTCCGGCCAGCAGCGCCGGGCGGTCCTCGTCGGCACGAGCGCGCACTCCGACGCCGTCGCCGCCGCGCTGTCGGAGGACGTCGACTCGGCGATCCAGGTCACCGGCATCCTCACCACCGACCTCGACGGCACCCGCCCGCAGCGCGCCCGGTCCCTCGGCGTCGCGGCGGACCTGCCGGCCCTGCTGAGCACGGGGAACGTCGACGAGGTCATCATCACCGACCCCGCGTTCCCCGAGGAGCAGGCGCTCGAGATCGTCGACCAGGCCCACC
>WLOB01000302.1 GCA_009699505.1 Actinomycetota bacterium
CGCTCGACGAGGACGACCGGCAGCGCGCGCAGCGCCCGGCCCTGCGGGTGCGCCTCCCAGGCGTCGGCGCGCAGCACGGTCGCCCCGGGTGCGCCGGCGGCCAGGAGCGCGTCCACGAGCTCGTCGGCGTGCCGGGCCGCGACGGCGCGCGCGATCGACCGGCGGTCCGCGTCGCACCCGAGCACGTCGAGCGTCCGTCCCAGGAGGGGCGGGAAGGCCCCGTAGGTCTGGACCCAGCCGTCCCGCGCCTCGAACAGCCCGACGGCGGGGAGCCGGCCCGTCGGGTCCGGGTCGAGGGTCTCCCCGTCGACGACCTGGTCGAGGAAGCCGCGCAGGGACGCCGCGGCGTGGCGGACGTCGACCGCGACCTCCTGCGGCGGCAGCCCGCGGTCCTCCGCCAGGGCCGCGGACGCCAGTCCCAGCGCCGCGTGGATCGCCGTCGCCGCCTCCCCGACGGGGTACCGGCAGGCGAGGACCGGGTCGCGCCCCCGGAGCGTCGCCCGCCCGCCCGCCGGGAGCCCGAGCTCCACGAGCAGCGCGGCGAGCCGGGTCTCGGCGGGCGACGGGTCGGACGGCACGGGCACGCGGCTCGGGTGGCGGGCGCGCCGGTCGGGCGCGCCGGTCCGCCTACGGCAGGAGCACGATCTTGCCGCGCAGGTGCCCGGCCTCGCTGACGCGGTGCGCCTCGGCGGCCTCGGCCAGCGGGTACGTGCGCCACACGGGCAGGACGAGGTCGCCGGCCGCGAGGCGCCGGGCGAGCTCCGGGAACGCGTCGGAGACGTCCACGCCCTCGTCGCTGCCGGAGAACCGCACCCCGTGCTCCTCCGCGTCGTCCGCGGCGATCGTCAGGACCCTCTCGGGTCCGCCGACGAGCGCGACGGACGCCGCCAGCTCGCCGCGGCCCGATGCGTCGAGCACGGCGTCGACGCCGTCGGGCGCCGCCGCGCGCACGCGGTCCTCCCAGCCGTCGCCGTGCTGCACGGGCGAGGCGCCGAGCTCGCGCACGAACGCCTGGTTGTCGGAGCCCGCGGTGCCGACGACGGTGGCGCCCCACGCCAGCGCGAGCTGCGTGGCGACGATGCCCACGCCGCCGGCGGCCGCGTGGATCAGCAGGGTGTCCCCCGGGCCGATCCCGAGCTGCCGCAGGACGCGGTACGCCGTGCGACCGGCGACGCCGACGCCGCCGGCGACCTCCCACGGGACCTCGGCCGGACGGCCGGTCAGGGACGACGGGCGGGCGAGCGCGAGCTCCGCGTACGTCTCCGTCCCGGTCCCCAGGACCTCGTCGCCGACCCGGGGTGACGTCACCCCGGGGCCGACGGCCTCGACGACCCCCGCGAGGTCGTGCCCGACGCCGGTGGGCGCCCCGAGCGCCTTCCCGCCGGCCCACAGGCCCTTGCGGCGCTTCCAGTCCGCGGGGTTCACGCCGGCCGCGCGGACGCGCACGAGCACCTGGTCCTCGCCGGGCTCCGGGGCGTCGACCTGCACCAGCTCGAGGACGTCGGGCTCGCCGTAGGCCGCGAAGCGGATCGCGCTCGTCATCCGGCGGACCCTACCCGGCGCTCGGCGCGGCGCGGACCGTCCGGGCCGCCCGGCCGCTTGGACGACCGTTGGATCGGCCTGCGTGTCGGGCTGCGTCGGGCCGATCCACCGGCCGACGACCCCACGGATGGGTTCGTCGTACGGCGCGAGCCGTGCACTCATGGACGAGACGAGAGGACGTGGTTCTTTGGCACGGGTACTCGTGGTTGAGGACATGCCGGACGCCCGCAGGGTGGTGATCGACCGCTTGCGACGGGCTGGTCACGACGTCGTGGGCGAGGCGGCGGGGCCTGCCGAGGCGGTGTCGCGCTTCCGGGTGCTGCGCCCCGACGTGTGCGCCATCGACGTCGCGATGGAGGACCTCGCCGGCATCAGCGCCATGCGACGGATCCTGGAGGTCGACCCCGACGCGCGCGTCATCGCGTGCACGCGGGCGGGCGAGGACGTCAACGTGATCGCGGCCATCAGGTCGGGGGCACGGGACGTCGTCGCGACGATGCTCCGCCTGGAGCACGCGATGCAGGAGGTCGACGAGGAGCTCCACGGCCTGGGGCCGCCGCGCGCACGGCGCGCGCTGACGGCCTGAGCTCCGACGTTCCCCGCGGTCCGGGCCCGCCGCCGAGGCGGGCCCCCGGGCCGTCGTGCGCCCCGAGAAGCAGCACCGGCCCCTCTCGGGGCCGGTGCTCGGAGGTGGAGACGGCGGGAGTTGAACCCGCGTCCGCGACCGCGCCAAGGGCGGTGTCTACGAGCGTAGTCGGCGTGTCTTGGTCTCGCGCTCCCTCGGTCCCGTCGACCCACGTCGGGAGCGCCAGCCCTCCTGAAGATGTCCCCGGGACGACGAGGGCGTCCGCCACGGGTGATCCGGCTGAGTTGATACCGGGGACCCCCGCCGCCGGCGAGCGAGGCCCGATACCTCACCTACCTAGTGTGTGCTAGGCAGCGAGGGCGTACTCGTGAGAGTCCGCATGTGTGTGTTGTGCGGGTGTTTAACGAGGCCTCCCGCACCTCGGCTCGCAACCACCCCCGCGAACCGACCGCGTCGAAGCCTGTCGCCCCCGGAGGTGTCGCCCGCAGAACGGACGAGCACCCAGTGTAGCGCGCCGGGGAGCGTCGTCGGCGCGGTCGCCCGCGCCGGCCGTCGGGCCCGAGCGGGCCGACGGCGGACCTCACTCCGTCGGTCGCGTCCCGCCGGCCGTCGGGAACTGCTGGGCGTCCTCGGGGTCGTCGTCGGGTCGCGGCGGGGAGCCGAGCGGATCGGCCTCGGGTGGGGCGATGTCCTCCGGCTCCGGGCCGTCGAGCTCCTCGTCGTCCTCGAGCCAGCCGGCGGACGCCGCGACCCCCGCGATCACCGGGGTGGCGAGGAACGCCCCGACGATGCCGAGCAGCGCGCTGCCGGCGCCGACGCCGAGCAGGACCGTCAGCGGGTGCAGGCGGACGGAGCGGCCGATGAGCAGCGGGTAGAGCACGTTGCCCTCGATCTGCTGCACCACGAGCGCGACGACGAGCGCCCCGACGGCCCCCTCGACGCCGTTCGTCGACAGCGCCACGAGCATCGCCGCGAGCCCGGCGATGATCGCGCCGACGTACGGGATGAACGCGAGGACGAACGTCAGGATGCCCAGCGGCACGGCGAGCGGGATGCCGAGGATGGAGAGGCCGATCGCGATGCCGACGCCGTCGATCACGGCGACCACGACCTGGCTGCGCACGAACTGCGTGATCGCGGTCCAGGCGCGGCGGCCCCCGTCGTGCCAGGCGACGCGGCTGTCGGCCGGCGCGAACCGCAGGAACCCGCGCCAGAAGCCCGTCCCGTCGATGAGGAGGTAGATCAGCATCATCACGGCGAGGAAGACGCTCGCGGCGACGTTGACGACGCCCTGGGCGGCGGAGATGACGCCCGTCCCGAGCTGTCCGCCGATCGCGCCGAGGGAGTCCTGGAGCTTGTCCGTGACGTCCTTCGTGTACTGCTGGACGTCCTCGTCCTTCACGCCCAGGTCGTGCAGCACGTCGGGCAGCTGCCGGATGCCCTGGTCCACCTGGTCGGCGATGTCCTCGGCCTGGGCGACGATGTCCGGCGCCACGAGCGTCAGGAGCCCGGTGACCACCCCGATCAGCAGCAGCACCGTGACGATCGACGCGAGCACCCGCGGGAACCGGAGCCGGGCGTGCAGGAACGCCGCCACCGGCATGAGGAGCGCCGCCAGGAGGACGGCGACGAAGAACGGCAGGAGGATGAACTGCAGCCGGCTCCACACCAGGAGCAGGCCGTAGCCGACGACGCCGATGACGCCGATGCGCAGCGCGTTGACCGACAGGCGCTCGAGGGAGACCCGGCCGGCGCGGTGCTCCGGGGTGACGGGTGGGGGGACGCGTGGACCTTCGGTGCTCACGCGAGCATCATCCCGATTCGTCGGCGGGCCCCTGTTGCGACCCGGGAAACGGCCCGGACGTCCGTCCGTCGGCGGGGCACGGGGACGGCGGGTCCGGCCGGTCGGCCCGCAGCACGAGGACCCGCCACCCCGTCGGCGGGTGGACCGTCGTGCCGACGACCCGCATGCCGAGCCGCTCCCCTACCGCCAGCGAGCGCGCGTTCTCCGGGTGCACCAGGGCGACGACGGACGGCACGGCGAGCGAGGACCAGGCGACCCCCAGGGCGGCCCGCGCGGCCTCCGTCGCCAGCCCCCGGCCCCACTGGGCGCGCGGGAGGCGCCAGCCCACCTCGAGCGCCCCCGCGGCCCCCCGGGTCCCGAACGGCACCGCGGTCAGGCCGCAGAAGCCGGCGAACGCGCCGTCGTCCCGGCGCTCCAGCGCCCACAGGCCGTGCCCTGCGCGGGTCCACTCCCGGCGCAGCCGGTCGCGCATCGCGTCGCTGGCCACGGGGTCCAGCACGCCCGAGCCGATGAACCGCATGACCTCGGGGTCGGCGTTCATCGCGGCGAACGGCTCGCGGTCCGCCGCGCGCCACGGTCGCAGGAGCAGGCGCTCCGTCGCGTGCTCCGCCGGTGCCCGGCCCGGTGCCGCGGGGGCCTGCGGGCGCGACGTCCCCGCGCCGGTCCCCGCGCGTGGATCCCGTCCCATCACGGCGACGGTAGCGGTCTCGTAGGCTTGCCGCATGAGCACGAGCGTGGAGCACACCGACGTCGCCTGGGACCTGGAGACGCTGGTCCACGGCGAGGGTCCCGACGGGGTGCTGCGGCTGCTCGACGAGGCGCAGGCCCAGGCGGACGAGTTCGCGTCGGCCTACCAGGGCAAGGTCGCCGAGATCAACGGCGCAGGGCTGGCCGCCGCGATCGGCGAGCTCGTCGAGCTGACCGACCTCGTCGGCCGCGCGGGCTCCTACGCGTCGCTGAAGTTCGCGGAGGACACCGCGAAGCCCGAGCACGGCGCGCTCCTGGCCGCCGTGGAGGAGCGCGGGACCGCGATCCAGACGAAGCTCCTGTTCTTCGAGCTGGAGTGGACCGCCCTGGACGACGACCGCGCCGCCGAGCTCCTCGCGTCGCCCGGCGTCGAGAAGGCCCGCCACCACCTGCAGGTCGTGCGCAAGGAGAAGCCGCACCTGCTCTCGGAGCCCGAGGAGCGCATCCTCGCCGAGAAGTCCTCCTCCAGCCGTGGCGCGTGGGACCGCCTGTTCGACGAGCTGACGTCGGTCATCGAGGTCGACCTGCCGGGCGACGGCGAGGCGCGGACCGTGCCGCTCGACGTCGCGCTCTCGCAGCTGACGAGCCCCGACCGGGCCACCCGCAAGGCCGTCGCCGAGGCCGTGACGAAGGCGCTGGAGCCCGGCCTGCGCACCCGCGCGTTCATCTTCAACACGCTCCTGCAGGACAAGGCCGTCGAGGACCGCCTGCGCTCCTTCCCGAGCTGGATCGCCTCGCGCAACCTCGCCAACGAGGCCAGCGACGACTCCGTGCAGGCGCTCGTCGACGCGGTGCAGGAGGCCTACGACGTGCCGCAGCGGTGGTACCGGCTGAAGGCGCAGATCCTCGGCGTCGACAAG
>WLOB01000303.1 GCA_009699505.1 Actinomycetota bacterium
CCGTCGGTCGCCGGGCGGGCGGGGGACTCCGGCAGCGACGACCGACCGGCAGGGCGCCGGTCGCGCGGCGGCACCCGCGAGGACCTGCCGTCGCCGTCGTCATCACCGTGGCCGCGGGTCGCCGGGTCGGGCGCCTCGGCCGGGGTCGCGTCCCTCGTCGGCTCCGACGCGGGGGTGCCGCGCGGACCGTCGACGCCCGGCGTCGCCTCGTCGCGGGGGAGCGCCGCGACGGGGGCCGGTGCGCCGCCGGCGCGGGCCATCGCGGTCGTGATGACGCCGACCTCGGTCGCGTCGGGGTCGGTGCTCTCACCGGCGCGGTAGCCGAGCTCGGCGCGGTCGAAGGCGTCGCGCAGGGCGCGGCAGTCCGGGCAGCCCTGCAGGTGCTCCACGAGGCGCGCGACGTCCGCCTCGGGCAGCCGCGACTCCGTCCAGGCGATCAGCAGGCGCGGCATCGCGGCGCAGGCGTTCGTGCGGGCCGCGGTGCGCTCGCGGCCGTCCGGGCGCAGCGGGTTCTCGGCGTGCACGGCGGCGGCGCGGCGGGTGGCGCGCAGGAGGGTGGTCGCCGGCGCCTCGGCGTCGGGGTCCGCGGCGCGCGCGACCCGGTAGGACGCAAAGGTCTCGGCGGCGGCGTCGAGCGCGCGGGACGGGGCCGTCACCGCGTCGAGGTACGCCAGGACGCGCCCGGCACGCCGCGAGACGAACGCGGCGAGCGCGATCGGATCGGCCGTCGCCGTGGGCTCCGGGACGTCCGACGTCGTCTGTGCAGGGGCGGCCACCGACGACAGGCTACCCCGTCCGCCCGGCCGCGACGGGGCTGGGCGCGGCCTCCCACGGCGGCCGGCCGCGACCGCGGGTCGCGGCTCAGCGCCGACCGCGCGCGAGCCCGTCCCGGCGCGGCACCGAGCACGGCGCGCGCCGCGGCACCGGCGACGTTCAGCGCCGCGGTCGCCACGGCCACCGCCGGCGACCGGCGCGACGCCTGCCACGCGTAGGTGGCCGCCATGAACCGGCGGGCCCGGTCGTCGCCGAACGCGCCCGCCGTCGCGGCCGCGATCTCGTGGTCGACGGGCGCGTCGGGGACGTAGCGGGTCGCGGCCCCCGCACGGGCGGCCCGCCAGCAGACGTCGAGGTCCTCCGCGTACATCCACATCGCGGGGTCGAAGCCGCCGATCGCCTCCCACGTCGACCGCCGGATCGCCAGGAACGCCCCGTGCGCCCAGGGGACGCGGCGCGCGACGTCCGGATCCCAGCTGCCCTCGAGCACGTGCCGCGTCCGCGCGTCCGCGCTGCGCGCGACCAGCCCGAGGTTGAAGGCGGCCGTGAACCGCAGACCGGGGAAGGGGTGGACGCTGTGCTGCGTCGCGCCGTCCGGTCCGACGAGCCGCGGAGCGAGGACCCCGGCGTCGGGATCCGCGGCGCCCGCCCGCAGGAGCGCCTCGAGCGCGCCGGGCCGCACCGCCACGTCGGCGTTGGCCGGGCAGATCCAGGCGGCGTCGGACCCGCGCGCCCCGAGGTCGACGGCGGCGCCGAAGCCGAGGTTCGTGCCGGGCTCGACGAGCCGGACCCCCGGGTGCCGGTCGCGCACGAGGTCGGCCGAGCCGTCGCCGGGGGCGTTGTCGACCACGGCGACGGTCGCCCGGCCGCCCTCGACCTCGGGGCGCAGCGAGGTCAGGCACCGGTGCAGGAGCCCCGGCGTCCGGTACGAGACGACGACGACGTGGAAGGGGGCGCTCACGGGCGCGTCGCCCCGGCCGGCGGGGCGACGGCCGCGGCGACCGGATGGCGGTCCGCCACGCGTCCCGCTCAGGCGCGGATGACGCCCAGGACCTCGTCGCGCCGCTGCTCCATGTCCTCGGGCGAGACGAGCGACTCGAGGCAGAGGCGCAGCAGCGGCTCCGTGTTGGACTTGCGCACGTTGAAGTGCCAGTCGTCGTAGTCGACCGACACGCCGTCGACATGCGTGATCGTGGCGCCCGCCGCGCGGTGGGTCTCCTCGATCTCGGCCATCTTGGCGTCGGCGTCCTCCACGGTCGAGTTGATCTCGCCCGAGATGAAGTACTTCTCGTGGAAGCGGCCCACGAGCTCGGAGAGCTTCTGGCCGCGGACGGAGAGGAGCTCGAGGATCAGGAGCGCGGGGATCGAGCCGGAGTCCGCGTTCGAGAACTCCTTGAAGTAGTAGTGCCCCGAGACCTCGCCGCCGAAGATCGCGCCCTCCTGCGGCATCCGCGTCTTGAAGAACGCGTGGCCGACGCGGTTGATGAGCGCGGTGCCGCCGGCGGCCTCGACGATGTCCGCGACGACGCGGGAGGCGCGGCAGTCGTAGAGGATCGTCGCGCCGGGCTGCTTCTCGAGCAGCGACTCGGCCAGCAGCGCGGTGAGGAAGTCGCCGTCGACGAAGCGGCCGAGGTCGTCGATGAAGAAGCAGCGGTCGGCGTCGCCGTCCCACGCGATGCCGAGGTCCGCGCCGGACTCGAGGACCTTGTCGATGATGAACTGCCGGTTCTCCGGCAGCAGCGGGTTGGGCTCGTGGTCGGGGAAGTTGCCGTCCGGCGTCCAGTACGTCTCGACGAGGTCGAGGTCGAGGTGCTTCAGAACGGGCCCGATCATCGGGCCGGCCATGCCGTTGCCGCCGTCGACGACGACCTTCAGCGGCTTGATCTTCGCGGGGTCGATGAACTCGAGCGCGGCCTGCTGGAACGCGTCGTAGACGTCCTCCTCGACGACCTGGCCGGGCGTGACCCCCTCCGGCTCCGCGTCGAGCTCGGTGCCGAGGCAGAGGTCGCGGATCTCGCCGATGCCGCGCTCGCCCGACAGCGCGAGCGCGCCCTTCTCGACGAGCTTGGCGCCCGTGTAGGCCTTCGGGTTGTGCGAGGCGGTGCACATGAGGCCGCCGTCGAGGCCGCGCGTGCCGACGGTCCAGTAGAGCATCTCGGAGCCGACCTGCCCGAGGTCGACGACGCTCGCGCCCTCCAGCACGATGCCGTCCCGGTACGCCCGGAGCAGCTCGGGGGCGGAGAGGCGCATGTCGCGGCCGACGGCGACGGTGACGTCCGAGGTGGCCTTGCCGGAGAGGTCCGAGATGACGCGGGCGAACGCGCGGCCGATCCGGTGGGCGACGGTGGCGTCGATCTGCTCACCGGCGATGCCGCGGACGTCGTAGGCCTTGAAGATCTCGGGAGGGACGCTCATCCGCGGCATCCTACGGGCCGCGCGACGCCGGACGCGGGCGCGGCGGTGCAGGTCACGGGTCCTTCACGGGCCGCTGAGCAGGGAGATCGGGGCCCGGCGGCCTCCCGGGTGTCCGTGCCCCGGCGGCCTCCCGGGTGCCCGTGCCCCGGAGACCCGCGACGCCGGACCGGACCCGCGACACACCGGGCGGGGGTACCGGGCGGGGCCCTGCTCCCTCCGTCAGCGCACGGCGCCGCGGAGGTACCCCCCGATCTCGCGGACGAGCGCCCGCTCGAAGAGGACCGTCGCGGCGCCGAGCAGCACGACGAAGACCAGGAGCTCGAGGACGAGGGGGACCGACAGGGTGGTCAGCCCCACGCCGACGAGGCTTGCGGGCAGGACGGGGACCAGCGACCGGACCGTGAGGCGCAGCGGCGACCACGTGCCGAAGCGCCGTCGCACGTAGACCGTGCGGATCGCGAGCTGGCCCAGCGCCTGGGCGAGCATGCTGACCGCGAGGCCGTCGAGGCCCCAGATCAGGATGGGCGGGACCTGCAGCACGACGAAGAGCAGGAGCGCGCCGATGCCGTTGACGGCCAGGGGCCGCGAGTCGCCGGCGACGAGCTCGTACTGCCACCAGTTCGTGCCGAGGTGCGCGACGGCGACCGCGACGGCGAACCACTGGACGACGCCGACGGCGGAGCGCCACTCGTCGCCGTAGACGGCGGGGATCAGCTGCGGCGCGAAGATCACGATGCCCGCCGCGACGGGGACCGCCCAGGCCAGCCCGACCCGGTTGGCCTTGCCGAACGTCTCCCGCAGCACGTCCGGGCGGTCCTGCGCCGCGGCGATGGCGGGGTAGAGCACCGTCGACACGGCCTGGTCCAGGCGGGCGGCGAAGAACGTGATGTTCGACGCGAGGGTGACCGCGGCCACGGCCCGGCCGTCGATCGAGCGCTGCGCGAGGACCATCAGCCCGAGGCCGACGACGGCGCCGGAGACCGCGGCGATCCACAGCGACACCGAGATGCGGCCGTAGCGGCGCAGCGCGACCCGGTCGAATTTCGGGCGCAGGCGGAACGGGCACAGCGCCACGGAGACGATCGCCGTGGCCCACGCGCCGGCGAGGATCCCGAGGACGATCGACCACGCGCCGAACCCGGCGACCGCGAGCCCGACGGCGACGACGGTGCCGAGCACGGGGTCGATCGCCTGGATCACCCGCAGGCGGCCGAAGTCCATGCGCCGTGCGAGGACCCAGAGGGGTGCCTGCAGGGTCTGCGCCGGCCACGCGAGCGCGCTGGCCATGCCGAGCAGCAGCAGCCGGTCGTCGCCGTACATGAGCGCCAGGAGCGGGGCGGAGGCGATCGTCAGGACGGTCAGCGCCCCGTTGACGGAGACCTCGATCGCGAAGACGCGCCGGAAGGCGAGCTCCTGGTCCTCCTCGTCCTGGCCGACGAAGACCTCGTTCGTGCCGGTCGTGCGGAAGGCGGCCAGGAGCGCGCCGAACGCCAGGAGCGCCCCCCAGATCCCGTACTCCTCGGGACCGACGACGCCGGGCAGGACGAAGTTGCGGGCCGTCTGGACGAGGCCCATCGCGGCCATCCAGATGCCCGAGATGAGCACCCCGCGGGTGGCGTGCTCGCGCAGGGTGCGCGAGCCGAGCGCGATGCCGCGCCGCTCGGCGGCCCCGGCCGAGGCGGGCGCCGCGCCGCCGCCGGGCAGGTCGCCGGCGAGCGGGTCGACGCCCGGCACGTCGTCCGGGGTCCGCAGCACGCCGGACGCGGCGACCTGGACCTGCGCGGGCACGTGGCCCGGGGCCGGCCCGTCCGGCCCCGCCGACGCACCGTGCCCCGGGGCGGGGTCGGCCGACGGCTCGTGCGGGGGGTCTGCGGCGGGCTCGGTCAACCGGGGCGGCGCTTCGGAGGGGACCGCCCGGTCCCCGAGGGGGACGGCGCGGGCGGTCGGCGGGACGCCGCGGCAGTCTAGTCCGGTCGGGCGACCGGGCGGCCGGCGTGGCGCCCGTAGACTGCCCGGGCGTGGCCCAGCCGATCACCCGCGAGTTCCTCACCGACGTCCTGGCGCTCGTCCCCGCACCGGACCCGGTCGTCGAGTTCGGCTCGCTGCAGGTCGAGGCCGAGCAGGACATCGACCTGCGCCGCTTCTTCCCCGGCCGGCCGTTCACCGGCACGGACTTCCGGGAGGGCCCGGGCGTCGACCGCGTCGAGGACCTGCGCGGCCTGCGCTTCGAGGACGGCGAGGTCGGCACGGCGATCTGCCTCGACACGCTCGAGCACTGCGCCGACCCCGTCACCGCGGTGCGCGAGATGCACCGCGCGCTGCGCCCGGACGGCGGGCTC
>WLOB01000304.1 GCA_009699505.1 Actinomycetota bacterium
GGCACCGACGTCGCCGCGGCGGCGGCCGGCGCGGCGACGGGCGCGGGCGCCGCGACCGGCGCGGCGGCGACCGGGGCCGCCGAGACGCGCCCGAAGAAGCACCAGGGCCTCACCTACATGGTGCTCGACATGGAGCAGGACGCGGTCGACGTGCGACCGCTCGTCCAGCTCACCGGCAGCCCCGAGTTCAACGAGCTCTTCCTGACGGAGGCGCGGGTCCCGCAGTCCATGGTCGTGGGCGGCGTCGGCAACGGCTGGAAGGTCGCGCTGACCACCCTTATGAACGAGCGCGCCGGCCTCGCGTTCTTCCTCCAGGTGCGGCTGCGGCAGGCGCTCGACCGCCTCGTCGCGACCGCGCAGGAGAACGGGCGCTCCGAGGACCCCGTGGTCGCCGACCGCCTGGCGGACCTGCACCTGCGGACGGAGGCCCTGCGGCTCATGGCCTGGAAGGGCCTGACCGCGATCGAGCAGTACGGCCAGCCCGGACCGGAGGGCTCCCTCACGAAGTGGCTGTGGAGCGAGACGAACCAGCTCCTGGTGCAGCTCGCCGTCGACGTGGTCGGCGCGGACGCGCTGTCCGCCGAGGACCGGTGGGGCTACGAGCTGCTGCGCGCCCGCGGCAACTCGATCGAGGGCGGCACCACCGAGATCCAGAAGTCGATCATCGCCGAGCGCGTGCTCGGCCTCCCGCGCGCATGAGCCCCCGCGCGCCCCGCCCCGCAGCACCGACGACGTAGGAGCACCCGTGCGATTCGACCTGTCCGAGGACCAGCAGGAGATCCAGCGCGCCGCGCGCGAGCTCCTGACCGCCCGCGCGAGCTTCGCCCGGCTGCGCACCGTCGTCGCCGAGGCGGACGCCGAGCCCACCGGCATGCCCGACCTGGCCCGCGTGCCCGGCGAGGACGCGGCCCTGACGTCCGAGCTGGCGTCGCTCGGCTGGACCGGCATCGCGATCCCGGAGGAGCACGGGGGCCAGGGCCTCGGCCTCGTGGACCTCTGCGCGATCACGGAGGAGCTGGGCTACGCCGTGGCCGCCGTGCCGTGGCTCGGGACGACGACCGCCGCGCTCGTGGTCCAGCACGAGGGCACGGAGCAGCAGCGCGAGGACTGGCTGTCGCACCTCGCGTCGGGCGAGCTGCGCGGCGCGACGACGTTCACCGGCGACCGTGTGCCGGTCCCGGGCGCGGCGGACGCGGCGCTCCTGCTCGTCGGCGACCCCGACGGCGGCCCGGCCGCGCTCTACGCCCCGGGTGCGGGCATCGCCGAGCCGGTCCGCGCGATCGACCCCACACGCGGCCACGGCCGGATCCCGATCCCCGAGCTCGACCCGGAGGAGGAGCTCAACATGCGCGGCGAGTGGCTCGGCGGCACGCCGACGCCGACCGGCCCCGGGTTCGACCGCGCGGCCGTCGTCGTCGCGGCGGAGCTCGTCGGCGTCACGCAGCGCGCGCTCGACATGACCGTCGCCTACGTGAAGGAGCGCCGGCAGTTCGGCCGGCCCGTCGGCGCGTTCCAGGCCGTCCAGCACGGGGCGGCGCAGATGCTGCGCGACGTCGCGATGGCGCGCGTCCTGACCTACAACGCGGCGTGGGTCGCCGACGCGGTCGACGCCGCCGAGGACGACGCGGAGCGCGCGCGGCTCGCGGCCGGGCTGCCCGTCGCCGCGGCGATGGCGAAGGCCGCCGCCTCGGACGCCGGGCGCACGGTGACGGCCGCCGCGGTGCAGCTGCACGGCGGCATCGGATTCACCTGGGAGGCCGACGTGCACTGGCTGCTCAAGCGCGCCCAGGTCGACGCGGCGCTGCTCGGCGGGGCGGGCCACCACCGCCGCCGGATCGCGGCGCGCACCTCGGCGGTGCCGGTGGTCGAGCCCGCGGCGGACTGAGGCGCGGTCGCGCCCGCGGCACGCGGGACGGGGCGGCTCAGCCCGCGAGCGCGCCGGCGACTCGCGGCACGGGGCCGGCTCAGCCCGCGAGCGCGCCGACGACGGTCGCCGGCGCGGGGGTCGCGGCGGCGCGGACGCCCGGCAGGCCGTCGGGGGCGGCGCCGCGCAGGCGCTCGGCACCGAGGGTCAGGCCACCGGCGACCCGGGCGAGCACGTCCTCGGCGCGGTCGCCGGGGCGGGCCAGCACCGTGTCGAACGTCGCCTCGAGGTCGTTCGGACGGCCGATCCGGGCGCGCCACCCGGCCGCGAGCGGGACCGCCGCGCGCCGCAGGCCGTCCTCGTCGACCCCGGGCAGCAGGACGACGACGCGGTCCGCGCCCGACCGGCCGGTGACGGCGCCGGCGGGCAGGAGCTGGCCGACGAGGGCGGCGGTGTCGCGGACGACGTGCTCGTGCCCGGCCGTGAGGCGCTCCATGCTGCGGGGACCGGTGCGCCGCGGACGGACGGAGACCACGCCGACGGGGCCCGCGGCGAGCAGCTCGTCCAGCCGGCGGGCGACGACGCGGCGGCCGGCGATGCGGGTCGACGTGCCGAAGCCGTCACCGTCCGTCGCGAGGTGCGAGGCGGTGACGTCGGTCCGGGCGACCAGGGCGCCGACGCCGTCGACGGCCATCGCGGAGGCGCGCAGCGCGAAGACGCGGTCGCGGCACGCGTACTCCGCCTCGAAGGACTCCCGCTCGCCGCGCAGCACGGCGCGGATGCCCTCGGCGATCGCCCGCGACCCGGGGTCGGCCTGCGCGGCCGCGGCGAGCGGGTCGTGGTCGGCGACCGGGCCGGGGTGCGCGGGGTCCTCGGCGACCCAGGCGCGGCGCGCGGCGTTGACGTGCACGACGCGCCCGTCCGGTCCGAGGATCGTCACCTGCTGCTCGAGCCCGTCGACCGCGAGGCGCAGCGCCTCGAGGCTCGATGCGGTGCGGGTGAGGGCGGAGACGGGCAAGGGGGACGCGCGGCGGGGGACGTCGGCGGGGGACGCCGGCCCTGCTTTCGTACCCCGCCGACCACCCCGTCATGCGCGCGCCGGCGACCCTCGTGGGGCGTTCCCGGGTGCCGCGTCGGGCGCCCGCGTTCTGCTAGTCGCCGGCGGTCGGGGAGACCTCGGCGGCGAGCCACCGCCACAGCTGGCGGGCCGGCTCGGCGCCCGCGCCGGGCACCGTGGTGCGGGTCCTCCGGCGGACCGCGCGCAGCTCCCGGCGCAGGTCGACGCCGCGCACCCGACGCGTCGCGAGCGACCCCGCGTCGACCTCGTGCGCCACGGCCAGCGGCGAGAGCAGCGAGAAGCCGCCGCCGCCGGCGACGGAGCGCTTCACGGTCTCCAGGCTCTGCGCCTCGAGCGCGGGCTCGAGCCGCACGCCGGCCTTCGCCAGGGCGTCCTCCGCGACGGTCCGCGTGCCCGACGCGGGCTCGCGCGTGATGTACGGCTCGCCGACGAGCTCCTTCACGGCGATCGTCGTCCGCGACGCCCAGCGGTGCTGCGCGGAGACCACGGCGACGAGCTCGTCCCGGCCGACGACGAGCGTCTCGAGCCCGGTCGCGTCGCCCCCGTGCTCGACGAACCCGAGGTCGGCGTCGCCCTCGCGCACCGCCTCGAGGACGGCGGGGGAGTTCGCGATCCGCATCGTCGCGTGGAACGCCGCGCCCGTCCGGCGGTGCGTCGCCAGCCAGTCCGGCAGGAGGTACTCGCCGACGGTGTGGCTCGCGGTGATCCGCAGCGTCTCGTGGCGCGCGGAGCGCTCCGCCCGCAGGAGCTCGGTGGCGCTGCGCAGCGTCTCGAGGGCGCGACGGGCCTCGGGGTACAGCGCGCCGCCCGGTCCGGTCGGCCGGACCCCGTAGCGCCCCCGCTCCAGGAGGACGACCCCGAGCTGCGCCTCCAGGCGCGCGATCCGCTTCGTCACCGCGGACTGCGTCAGGTCGAGCGCCTCGGCCGCGCCGCCCATCGTGCCCGCCTCGATCGCCGCGACGAACGCCTCGAGGTCGTGCGTCGAGGGCAGGATCGGACGCTGCATCCCCGCCAGTGTATGCCCGGAGGGACTGGGTGGGGCGGCGTTCCTCAGGCGCCCGCCACGACCTCGTCGCGTCGCCCGTCGACGACCCGGTACGCGGCCGCGGCGTCCGCGAGCGCGGCGACCATCGCCTCGTCGGCGGCCGAGCCGCCCGGGCCCTCGGCCGTCATCGCGACGATGCGCCGCACGAGGTGGGCGTCCAGCGGGCGGATCACGACGTCCGCGCGCCGGCCGGTCAGGGCGAGCTGCGGGATCATCGCGGCCGCCAGCCCGGCGGCCACGAGGCCGAGGACCGCCCCGTAGTCGTCGACCGCGTACCGGCGCTCCGGCACGAAGCCGTGGTCCTGACAGGCCATGAGCATGACCTCGCAGTCCGGGCAGGTCGTCGGGTTGCCGATGATGAGCTGCTCGCCGGCGAGCGCGGCGACGGGCACCTCGGCGAGGTCCGCCAGCGGGTGGTCGCGCGGCAGCGCCAGCAGGAACGGGTCGTTCATCAGCGGGTGCGCGCGGATGCCCGGGGGCGGCCCGGCGGCGAGGCCGAGGCTCGTCACCGCGACGTCGACCGCCCCGCGCTGGAGCAGCTCGAGCGCCGGGCCCGCCTCCGCGACCCGGAAGTCGACCTGCACGTCGGGGTGCCGGTCGCCGAACGCCCGCAGGCCCGACGGGACGAACGACCCGATCGTGCTCGGGAACGCCGACACGCGGACGCGGCCTCCGCGCAGCGTGGCGATCGCCTCCATCTCGTCCTTCGCCGCGTCGACGCGGGCCAGGATGTCCTCGGCGTGGCGCAGCAGGGCGCGGCCGGAGGAGGTCAGGCGGGCACCGCGGGGCGTGCGCTCGACGAGGGCCTGGCCCGTCTGCCGCTCGAGGATCGCGAGCTGGCGCGACACGGCGGGCTGGGTGTAGTCGAGCGCGTCGGCGGCGGCGGAGATCGACCCGCGCAGCGCGACCTCGCGCAGGACCCGGAGGTGCAGGAGTTCCATGGCCCCACCGAGCGTATTGCGGGGCGGGGGCGGCGTCCATGCGCGTCCGGCATGCCCGCCATGCGCGGGCGGGGGACCCCGCGGACGGCATGGCCCGCATGCGCAGGTGCGATGGAGAACCGACGCCGATCGGAGCACGGTTCGGGACACAGACCCCGACGGTCGAGAGGACCGCCCCGCCATGCCCCGCCAGACCTCCGCCCCCCTCGACGCGTTCCTCCGTGGCGTGGACCGCCGCGCCGACCTGCACGCCCGCCTCCTCGGGGCGGGGTCGCGCACCCCCGACGACGCCCTGGTCCTGCGCCGGGCCACCGACGAGGACCGGCCCGCGCTCCGCGCCCTCGCCGCCCGCGAGGGACGGGGCGTGCCCCGCGAGCCCGTGCTCCTGGCCGAGGCGGTCGGGCGGCCGATCGCGGCGATCGGGCTGACGGACCGCCGGGTGATCGTCGACCCCGCGTGGCCCACGGGGCGGGCGGTCGACGCGCTGCAGGCGGCGGCCGCCGAGCACTCGCCGTGGCCCGCGCGCGTCGCCCGTCTGCGCGCGGCTGTCCGGCGGCGGCGCCGGCCCGCGCTGCGCGGGCGCCCCA
>WLOB01000305.1 GCA_009699505.1 Actinomycetota bacterium
CCCGGCCGCACCCGCCCCGCCGGCCCCGGCCGCACCCGCCCCGCCGGCCCCGGCAGCACCCGTGCCGCCGGCCGCCGCACCGTCGCTCCCGCCCGTGCCCGCGGGGCCCGGTGGGTCGGGGACCTCCGCCGCGCTCCCGCAGCACGGCGAGCGCGACGCGCAGGCCGCCCGTGCGTCGACGGCGGTCGACGTCGAGGCCGACGCCGGCTTCGGGACCGCGCCGGTCCCGCCCCGGGGCGACGTCGGCGGGCCGGGCGCCGGCGGCCTGACGCCCGGCGCGTTCTCCCCGCGCGCCGAGACGCCGCCCCGAGCGGACGTCGTCCCGCAGGCCCCGCCGGCGGACCCGCCGTCGTACGAGGCCGCGCCGGCGCAGGCCGCCGCGACCCCGGAGACGGGCCCCGCCGCTCCCGCCGACCCGGTGTCGTACGACGCCCCGCCGGTGCAGGCCGCCCCGGACGCGGCCCCTGCCGCCCCGGCCGACCCGCCGTCCTACGAGGCCGCGCCGGCGCAGGCCGCCGCGACCCCGGAGACGGCCCCCGCCGCCCCGGCCGGCACGCCGTCCTACGAGGCCGCCCCCGCCGCGGCTCACGACGGACCGCCCTCGGGCGCGGGCGCCGGCCCGACCGACCACGTGCCGCCGGTCCCCGGTCCCTCGTACGAGGCCGCCGCGTCCCCGGCGCCCGCTCCGACGCCGTCCTACGAGGCCGCGCCCGCGGCTCACGCCGCGCCCGTCCCGCCGCAGTCTGCGGCCCCGGTCGGCGTCACCGTCGGGGACGTCGACGAGCAGCTGCCCGGCATCGCCGCCGGGATGAGCGGCGCCGTCCGCGCCGCGCTCGGCCAGGCCCGCGCGGTCTCCGTCCGGGGCGCCGACCTCGTGCTCGGCGTCCCGGCGGGCAAGGGCACCGCGGCCCGGACGATCAACCGCGAGGACGCGAAGGAGAAGATCGCCGCCGAGCTCGAGGAGCTCCTCGGCGTCCGCTTCGTGATCCGCGCGGAGGAGCAGGCCGGGGTGGAGGCACCCCAGGAGCAGCTCCTGCCCGAGGACGAGGTCGTCCGCCGCGTCATGACCGAGTTCGAGGCCGAGGAGGTGGGCGACGGCGCGTCCGGCGTCGCCTCCCCCGGCACCGAGACCGAAGACCCCACGTCCGCACCCGAGACCCCCACACCCGGAGATTCCTGATGGCCCGTCAGCCGAACATGCAGCAGATGATGAAGCAGGTCCAGAAGATGCAGGCCGACATGGCGGCCGCGCAGGAGGCCCTGAAGACCGAGGAGCTCGACGTCACCGCGGGCGGCGGCATGGTCACGGTGAAGATCACGGGCGCGCTCGAGGTCAAGGCCGTGACGATCGATCCCGACGCGATCGACCCCGAGGACGCCGAGCTGCTGCAGGACACGGTCACGGCGGCGGTCAACGAGGCGATCCGCCAGGCGCAGGAGATGGCCGAGAAGCGCATGAGCGGCCTGACCGGCGGCATGGACCTCGGCGCCATGGGCCTCGGCGGCCTCGGGCTCTGATGCGCCCGACGGCCGGCGTCCGCGGCCGGGCGCCCCGCGCCCGCACGCACCCGGCCGTCCGCCCCGTCCGGCCCGCGCGGCGGGGCTGACCGGTGCAGCCCGCCCCGATCGAGCGCCTCGTCGCCGCGTTCTCGCGCCTGCCCGGCGTCGGCCCCCGCACCGCGCAGCGGCTGACCTACCACGTCCTCTCGCGACCCGACGAGGACGCGCGGGCCCTGGCCACGGCGCTCATCGAGGTGAAGGAGCTGATCGGCGAGTGCCGGATCTGCTTCAACCTCGCGGAGGGCGAGCGCTGCGTCGTCTGCGAGGACCCGCGGCGCGACCCGGCGCTGCTCTGCGTCGTCGAGACCCCCGCCGACGTGCTGCCGATCGAGCGCACCCACGAGTACCGCGGCCGGTACCACGTCCTCGGCGGCGCGCTGTCCCCGGTCGACGGCGTCGGGCCGCGCGACCTGCGGCTGCAGGAGCTCTACCGGCGCGTGCTCGAGGGCGACCCCGACGCACCGACCACGGGCGACGGGCCGCTCGTCGACGACGGGACCCGCCCCGCCGGCGGACCGACCGTCACCGAGGTCGTCGTCGCCACGAACCCCACGACCTCGGGCGAGGCCACCGCGCTGCACATCGGCGCGGAGCTGCGCGAGCGCTCCCCGGGCGTGACGGTGACCCGGCTGGCCTCGGGCCTGCCGGTCGGCGCGGACCTCGAGCACGCCGACGAGGTCACCCTCGGCCGCGCGTTCGCGGGTCGCCGGGCGATCTGAGCCGCCGCCGTCGCCCCGCACCCTCGGACGCTCGTCCGTATACGTTGTCACCCGTCGGCGTCCGTGCTCCCGCGGGCCGATCGGAAGGACAGATGACGGCCCGACCCTCCCTGCGCCGCCCCACCGCCATCGCGCTCTCCGCCCTCGCCCTGGCCGGCGGGGCCGCCGCCGTCGCCGCGGCGGACGACGTCCCGACCCCGGACGGGTCCGACCCGGTGACGCTCGGCCCGGCCGACGCGCTCGACGTCGCGGTGGCCCCCGACGGCTCGAAGGTCCTGCGCACCGCGGACGGCCGCACGGTCCGCCTGCGCGGCGCGAACGTCAACGCCCTCGTGGACTACGGCGGCGTCCACGACACGGTCCCCGTCACCCCGGCGGACGGCGCGCAGGCCCGGGCGCTCGGGCTCTCCGTCGTCCGCCTCGCCGTCTCGTGGTCGCGCATCGCGCCGCGGCCCGGCGCGTACGACACGGCGTACCTCGACGAGATCCGCACGGCGGCCCGGGCGTTCACCGACCAGGGCGTCCGCGTGCTGCTCGACCTGCACCAGGACCGCTACGCCGCCGGGCTCGGACCGTCCGGCGACGAGAGCGACGGCGCCCCCGCCTGGGCCGCGGCGACCGGCGGCGCCTCGACGGCCGCCGGCTCCGGCGGGCACCCCTACTACGGCACGGCCGCCTCGCGGACGGCCGCGCAGGCGTTCTTCACGAACGCGACTCTCGAGGGGAAGGGCCTGCAGGAGCACTACGCCGACGCCCTCGTCCGCCTGGCCGCGGTCGGCGAGGACCTCGGCCCGGGCCTCGCGGGCGTCGAGCTCTACAACGAGCCGGTCGACCCCGTCGGCACGGACCCGGCGGCGACCGACACGTTCTCGCCCACCCGCCTCTGGCCGCTCTACCGCCGCCTGATCGACCGACTCCGCGGGCCGGACGGCACCGGTGCGGGAGCGGGGGCCTACGACGGGCCGATCTGGTTCGAGCCGCAGGCCACGCGGACCCAGACCGACTCCGACGCCGTCGCCGCCAGCTTCAGCGACGACCCGGACCTCGTCTACGCGCCGCACGTCTACACCGACGTCTTCAACGGCCAGATCGGCCAGGGCACCTACGCGAAGCTCGAGCGGAGCTTCGACGACGCGGCGCGGGAGGCCCGACGCTACGGCGCCGCGCTCGCGCCGTCCGAGCTGCCCGGCGCGTCGACCGGTCCGTGGGAGCTGCACCGCGCCGAGGTTCTGCGGCACCTCGACCGCCTCGACGTCGGCGGCATGGTCTGGGTCTGGAAGCAGGCGCCAGGCGCGGACTACGGCTGGGGCGTCCTGCGCGCCGACGGCGGCCTGCGCCCCGAGTCGGGCATCGCGCGGGACTACGGCCGCGCGCGCCTGCGGTCGTCGAGCACCGCGTCCGCGACGTCCGCCTGGGCCGACGGGACGCTGACCGTACGCACCACGGGCGCGGGGACCGTCGAGCTGTGGGACGGCGCGCGCTTCGGCACGACCGCGCCGGTCGCGGGGGCCGCGCCCGTGGTCACCGTCGACGGGCGGGTGCCCCCGGCCGGCACGCTGACGGGCCGCCGCGCCGCCGCGCCCCTGTCGTCCGCGACGGAGTGGGCCGGTGGCCGCGAGCTCCGCCTGACGGTCCCCGCCGGCGACCACACCGTCGTGCTGCGACCGGCCGCGGCCGGCGAGTCGGCGACCCCGGCGCCGGCGCCCGGCACGGGCACCACCACGACCGCACCGGAACCGTCGACGACCACGACGCCGACGACCACGACGCCGACGACCACGACGCCGACGACGACCGCGCCCGCCCCGCCGACGACCACGACCACCACGACCCCGGAACCGCCGACGACCACGACGCCGGCCACCCCGGCACCCGCCGCGGACCCGGTCGGCGCCGTCGTCGGTGGCCTCGGCGGGCTCGTCGGGAACCTCGCGGGCGCCGTGCTCGATCCGCTGCGCCCGCTCGTCGGCGCGGTGCTGCCGCCGGCCCGGCCCGGGAGCGCCGTCGCGGCGGCCCCGGCACGGAGCACGAGGACCGCCCTGCCCCCCGCCGTCTCCGCGGTGCGCGCGAGCCCGACCCGGTTCCGGCCCGCGGCCGGCGGCCGCGGCGGGACCCGCGTGCGCGTCGTCGCCCCGTCGGCGACCCGGCTGCGGGTCGCGCTGCAGCGCCGGGACCGGGGCGTGCGGTCCGGCGGCCGCTGCGTCGCCGCGACCCGCCGGCCCGGGACCGCGTCGACGTCCTGCGTCCGCTGGACCGTCGTCACCACGCAGACCAGGCGCGTGGCCACCGGCCGGACCGTCGTCCCGGTGAGCGGGCGGGCGAAGGGCCGCGCGCTGCCCGCCGGGAGCTACCGCGCGGTCGTGACGCCGACGGCCGGCTCCGCCGTCGGGCGCGCCCGGAGCGTCGCGCTGACGGTGCTCCCGACGGCCCGGTAGCCCGGAGCCGCGCCCCGCGGTGGGCGCCCCGCCCGTCGCCCGGCGGCCGCGGCCCCGCGGCACGCCCGGGACGGCGTCCACCCCGCCCGCGCGGGACCCTTCGGTTCCGTAGGCTGCGCGCGTGCTGCTGCGTCCGAAGCTCCCCGCCGTCCGGCTGCCCCGGCCGCCGCTCGTGCCCGACCCGCTCCGGCGCATCGCCGTACCGCGGGACCTCGAGCCGCTGACGGTCCGGTCGCCGCGCGAGCGCCCCGCGGAGGAGGGCGGCATGACGCCCGAGGGCGTCGAGCGCATCTGGTCCGCGGCCGAGCGGCTCTTCCGCCACGGCGTCCACCCCGCGATCTCGCTGACGATCCGCCGCGAGGGCGTCGTCGTGCTCGACCGCTCGATCGGCTGGGCCCGCGGCGTGGGGCCGGAGGAGCGCCGGGACGCCGAGCCGGTGCTCGCGACGCCCGACACCCCGTTCTGCCTCTTCAGCGCCTCGAAGGCGGTCACGGCGACCGTGGTCCACCTGCTCGACGAGCGCGGCCTGCTGCACGTCGGCGACCGCGTCGGCGAGTACGTCCCCGAGTTCGTCGGACCGGGCAAGCACCGCATCACGATCGACCACGTGCTCTCGCACCGCGCGGGCATCCCGAACATCCCGGGCTCCGTCATCGACATGGACCGGATCCGGGACCACGACTTCGTGATGGGGCACCTGAACGAGGCGCTCGTCCGGACCCGCCCGGGCAGCCGGCTCTCGTACCACGCGATCTCGGGCGGCTTCGTGCTCGCCGCGATCGTCCGCGCGGTCA
>WLOB01000306.1 GCA_009699505.1 Actinomycetota bacterium
CCCGAACGCCCGCCACGACGGGCGACGAGGCGCCCCGCGCGGGTCAGCGGGCCCGTCGGACGCCCCGCGTCAGCCCACGCGCCGGGCGGGTCTCCGTCGTACGGGCGACCACGGCGGCGCGGCCCAGCCCGCCCGCGGCGGCGACGGCGGCGAGCGCCGCGACGGCCTTCAGGTGCGTCGTGATCCGCTCGAGGCGGATGACCTCCCACCCCTCCTCGCGCGCCACCCGGGCGAGCTCGCGGTCCGGGTTCACCGCCACGGGGTGGCCGACGGCGCGCAGCATCGGCAGGTCGGACTCGCTGTCGGAGTACGCCCAGCACGCCGCGAGGTCGTACCCCTCCGCCGCGGCGAGGTCGGCGATCGCCCGGACCTTCCCCTCGCGGTAGGTCATGGGGCCCGAGAGCCGGCCGGTGTAGCGCCCGTCCCGCTGCTCGAGGGGGGCGCCGATGCCGCCGTCGAAGGCGACGACGTGCGCGACCATGTCGGCGGTCTCCTGGGTCGAGGCCGTGACGATGTAGACCGGGCGCCCGTCGTCCTGGTGCTGCCAGGCGATCGCGAGCATCTGCGGGTAGAGCCGCGGCAGCAGCCCGGCGAGGACGCGGGGCGAGAGCCGCTCGAAGTCGCGCACCCGCTTGCCGGCGATGAACGCGCCGGCCCGCTCCCAGACCGCGCGCGTCGACGCGTCGGTCGACCCGCTGAGCCGGAAGCGGACGTTCGCCCAGCCGTCCGCGGCGAGCCGCCGGCGCGAGATGAGGCCGGCGGCCGCGGCGGCCCGGGCCCAGTAGAAGCCGGAGGACCCCGCCACCAGCGTCTTGTCGAGGTCGAAGAACACCGCGGCCCGCCCGCCGGACGGGTCCGGCGCGACGTCGGGCGCCGGCGGGGCCGGGGCGCCCGTGTCGTGGGGGACGGACGCGTGGGCGCGGGTCTCGTCGTCGTGCACGCGGCGGACCCTAGCGGCGGGCCCGGGGGCCGGGGAGGTCAGCGACGCCGTCGCGTGGGCCGCGTGCGCGGGCGCGGGACGCGCGAGGTCCACCGCCCGTCGTCGAGCAGCCGGCGCTCCACCGCGGGCATCCGGGCGCGACGGCGACGCCCGCGCACGACGAGGAACGCCGCCACGGCGAGCGCCACGAGGAGCCACAGCACCGTGCCCGGGCCGCGCGCGACGGGGTCGTCCCCCAGGAGGAAGCCGGCCGCGCGGAACAGCGCGTACGCCACGAGGAGCCAGACCCAGCGGCCGTACGTCGCCCGCCGGAGGGCCGAGAGCACGCTGCGGCGCACGTGCTCGTCCGTCGGGTCCGCCCGCGCCGCGTCGACGAGGAGCCGCCGCGCCTCGTCCCGGCGGCCGCGGCCCTGGACGCCCACCGCGAGGCCGAGGTCGTGCAGCGCGTCGCCGTCCTCCGGGGCCAGTCGGAGCGCCTCGCGGTACGCGTCCTCCGCCTCGGCGGGCCGCCCGGAGCCCATGAGCGCGGCGCCGCGGACGCCGTGGGCGTCCGCGTCCTCGGGGTCCAGCGCGATCGCGCGGTCGGCCGCGTCGAGGGCCTCCGGCCACCATCGCGAGCGCAGGCAGGCCACCGCGAGGATCTGGTGGCAGGACGGGTCCTCCGGGTCCAGGCGGACCGCCTCGCGCGCCGCGTCCACGGCCTCGCGCCGCCGACGCAGGTCCGTCCCGAGGGCGATGGAGCGCAGCGCGTGGCCGTACCCGACCTCCGGGGCCAGGGCGATCGTCCGCTCCGCGTGCTCCAGCGCCTCCGTCGACCGCCCGAGCGCGAGGAGGACGTGGGCGAGGGCCGCCTGCAGGCCCGCGTCCTCGGGGTCCGTCGCCAGCGCCCGTCGCAGGAGGGCCTCGGCGTCCGCGTGCCGTCCGACGTCCGACAGTGCCGCGGCGCGCTCGGCGGCGTCCTCGGCCGGGTCCGGCCACGCCCCGGCGACCGGGTCGGCGTCGGTCACCGGCGGTGCTGCTTCATGTACGCCAGCAGGTCGTCGTACTCGCCGCCCTCGTCGGCGAACGTCGCGTAGCTCTTGGCGACGTCGAGCCAGGCGGTCGTCGAGGGCCGTGCCTGCTTCGTGGCCGCGCGCAGGTCGGCGCGCGTGACCGGATCGACGCGTCCCGAGCGCACCGCCCGTTCCATGGCGCGCTCCGTGGCGTCGTCGACCAGGCGCACGAGATCGGCGCCGGAGAACAGCGCGGTCCGGGCGACGATCTCGTCCACGTCGACGTCGTCGGCGGTCGGCCGGCTCGCGAGGGCGCCGCTCAGGATGGCCGCGCGGGCGGGCTCGTCCGGCGGCAGGACCAGGACGGACCGGTCGAAGCGCCCGGGCCGGCGCAGCGCGGTGTCGACGTCCCACGGGTGGTTCGTCGCACCGAGCACGAAGAGCCCGTCGTTGTCGCGCTCGGCGCCGTCGAGCTCGGAGAGCAGCTGGTTCACGGTGGTCCGCACGCCGGAGTGGCGCAGCTGGCTGCGCTTCTGGCCCAGCGCGTCCAGCTCGTCCAGGAAGACGACGCACGGCGACGACCGCCGGGCGTGGTCGAACGCGTCGCGGAGGTTCTGCTCCGACCGTCCGACCCACATGTCGAGGACGTCGCTGATCCCGAGGGAGACGAAGCCCGCGCCGAGCTCCCCGGCCAGCGCCCGGGCGATCAGGGTCTTCCCGCACCCCGGCGGCCCCCACAGGAGCAGCCCGCCGCGGAGCTGGGCGCCGTAGCTCGCGCGCAGGGCGGGGTTGGCGAGCGGGCCCAGGAAGCTCAGCTGCAGCCGGTGCTTGACCTGCTCCATGCCACCGACGTCGTCGAGCCGGACGGCCGGGCGGTCGACGTCGAGCCACGCGTCGTCCTCGTCCTCGTCCTCGTCGTGGACGGGCAGAGGTCGGGACGTGGCGCGCCGCGCCGGCGGCCGGTCGGGCGTCCCGTCCCCGGGGGTCCCGGCGGCACCCGCCGGGGGTCGCGGGCCGAGCGCGGCGGCGTAGCGGGCCGCTGCCGCCTCGTCGCCTGCCGCGCCGGCGGCCCTGGCGGCCAGATCCAGCAGGCCGGGGTCGCCCGGGTCGGTGCCCAGGAGGTGCCGGCAGTGCAGCAGCGCCGCGGGCGCGTCCCCCGAGAGCAGCTCCTGCTCGGCGAGGTGTCGCCGCAGGCCGTCGTTGTCGGGCTCGCGCTCGAGCGCGTCGCGCAGCGCGTCGTTCAGGCCGCGGGACTCCGCCATGCGCCGGGACCCTACGGGCCCCGGGGATCCCGCACAACGTCGGCGGGGACGGGGTCCGGGCCCGGCCGGAGCGGGACGCGCTCCGAGCCGGTCCCGCTCCCCCGCCCGCTCAGACCTTGATCAGGATGGCGTCGCCCTGGCCCGTGCCGGAGCACGCGGTGGCGATGCCGTAGCCGCCGCCGCGACGGCGGAGCTCGAGCAGGAGGGAGCCGATGATGCGGGCGCCCGACGCGCCGAGCGGGTGGCCGAGGGCGACCGCGCCGCCGTTGACGTTGACCTTCTCGGGGTCGATGCCCAGGTCCTTGATCGTGTTCAGGGCGACGGACGAGAAGGCCTCGTTGATCTCCCAGACCGCGACCTCGGAGGCCTCGATGCCGGCCTTCGCCAGCGCCTGCGCCGACGCCTTGCCGGGCGTCGTCAGGAGGTTCGGGAAGTCGCCGGCGGCCTGGCCGAAGGAGACGATCTCGCCGAGGATCTCCTTGCCGTTCTCGGTCGCCCACTCCTCCGACGCGAGCACGAGCGCGGCGGCGCCGTCGTTGACGCCCGGCGAGTTGCCGGCCGTGTGCGAGCCGCCCTTGACGAGCCCGGGCAGCTTGGCCAGGACCTCGGTCGTGGTGCCGCGGCGCGGGCCCTCGTCCGTGTCGACGACGGTGTCGCCCTTGCGGCCCTTGATCGTCACGGGGACGATCTCGTCGGCGTGGCGGCCGGCGTCCTGCGCGGCGATCGCCTTGTCCTGCGAGCCGGCGGCCCACTCGTCGAGCTGCTCGCGGGTCCAGCCGTGCTCGTCGGAGACCTCGGAGGTCTCGTCGAACATCTGGCGGTGCGTGAACGAGTTCGTCAGGCCGTCGAGGACCATGGCGTCGAGGATCTCGCTGTGGCCCATGCGGTAGCCCGTGCGGCCCTTCGGCAGCAGGTACGGCGCGAGGGACATGGACTCCATGCCGCCCGCGATCGCGGGGCCGGAGTACTCGCCGGCCTTCACGTGCAGGTCGACCGTCGCGGCGGCGCGGATGCTCGAGGTGCAGACCTTGTTGATCGTCTCGGACGGGACCGTGTTCGGGATCCCGGCCGCGATCTGGGCCTGGCGGGCGGTGATCTGGCCCTGGCCGGCCTGGATCACGTGGCCCATGACGACGTGCTCGACCTCGTCGGGAGCGACGCCGGCGCGCTCGAGGGCGCCCTTGATCGCGATCCCGCCCAGCTCGACGGGCGGGACGGTGGACAGGCCCCCGCCGAGCTTCCCGACGGGGGTGCGGGCGGTGCCCAGGATGACGGTCTTGGCCATGGTGCGGCGTCCTCTCTCGATGCTTCCCGGCACGGTCGTGCCTACGGAGGGTAGGAAGTGTATTCCGCCGCCTCGCGCGCGGCGGGTCGACGCCGTCCTCCCCGTGCCCGGGCGGACCCGTCCGGCGCCGTCGTAGGCTCCCGGGGGTGACCGATGCCGCGCCGTCCCCCACCGTCGGACCCTCCCGGTCGGACGACCCGCCGGCGGACGCGGTGGTCGTCGGCCTCGGCCCGGACGGCCCGCTCGGGCTGCCGGCGGAGGCCCCGTCGGAGGCGCTCGGGCGGCTCGTGGAGAGCGGCGAGGCCCGGTCCGCGGTCGGCGCCGTCGCCCACACCCACGCGCCCGACGGGGTGCGGTGGATCCTCGTCGGGCTCGGCGCCGACCCGACGGACGAGGACCGGCGCGCCGCCGTGGGCGCCGCGGTCCGCCACGCGCGGACGCTGCGCGCCTCGACCGTCCGCGTCGTCCTCGACGACGCCGCGGGCGCGGCCGCGGCCGCGGAGGCGGCGACGCTCGCGCTGCACGAGCCGGCGAAGGTCGTCGGCCGGCCCGCCGCGGACCCCGACCCCGACGCCGGGACGGGCGGCGAGGCCCCGGCGGTCCGGATCGCGGGCCCCGGCGGCGCGGTCGCCGACGACGACGCGACCGCGGCGGTGGACCGGGCGAGCGCCGTGGCCGGCGCGCAGAACGCCGCCCGCGTCCTGCAGCAGCTGCCGTCGAACCACCTCACCCCGCGGCTCCTCGCCACCCGCGCCCGGGCGCTGGCGGACGAGCTGCCCGGCCTGGAGGCGACGGTCGAGGTCGGCATCGGCGCGCTGCGCCGACGCGGGATGGGCCTCTTCGCCGCCGTCTCCCACGGCAGCGACCAGCCGCCCGCCCTCATCACGCTGCGCTGGGAGCCCGAGGGCGCGTCGGGTCCGCTCCTGGCGCTCGTCGGCAAGGCGGTCACGCACGACACGGGCGGCTACTCGCTCAAGCCGCCCCTGTCCATGCGGACGATGCGCTTCGACATGTCCGGCGGCGCCGC
>WLOB01000307.1 GCA_009699505.1 Actinomycetota bacterium
AGGTGCTCGACCTCCAGGACGGGGCGACGGGCGCGGACGCCGCGATGGCCATCGGCCCGGGCCTGGCCCGGGCGGCCCTGGCGATCACCGTGAACGGGGAGCAGCGCGACCTCGACCGTCCGCTCGACGACGGCGCGGAGATCGGGATCATCACGGAGCGCTCCGACGAGGCGCTCGAGCTGCTCCGCCACGACACCGCGCACGTGCTGGCCGCGGCGATCCTCGACCTCTATCCCGGTACGAAGATCGCGATCGGCCCGCCGATCGAGCACGGCTTCTACTACGACTTCCAGTTCCCCGAGGGCGTCGTCCTGAACGACGGGGACTTCGCCGCGATCGAGGCGAAAATGCAGGAGCACGTCAAGGCGGACGAGCACTTCGAGCGCGAGGACGTCTCCGTGGAGACCGCCCTGGAGCGCTTCCGGGCCGAGGAACAGCCCTACAAGGTGGAGCTGATCGAGGACCTGGTGAAGAACGCCCCGGCGGACGCGCCGGTCGAGACGGTCTCGCTCTACACGAACGGCCCGTTCACGGACCTCTGCCGCGGCCCGCACGGCCCGGGCACGAAGCGGATCGGCGCGTTCAAGCTCCAGTCGATCGCCGGGGCCTACTGGCGCGGCGACTCCGACCGCCAGCAGCTCGTGCGCATCTACGGCACGGCGTTCTTCAAGAAGAAGGAGCTGACGGCCCACCTCGAGCGGCTCGAGCTCGCCCGTCAGCGCGACCACCGCAAGCTGGGCAGGGAGCTCGGTCTCTACCACTTCAGCGAGGCGGCTCCGGGCTCCGCGTTCTGGACCCCGTCGGGCACCCGCATCTTCAACGAGCTCGTCGCGCTGTCGCGGGAGATGGGCGACGACCGCGGCTACACCGAGGTCAAGACCCCCCAGCTCTTCGACGCCTCGCTCTGGAAGACGTCGGGCCACTGGGACAAGTACCGCGACGACATGTTCCTCACGTCGACCGGCGACGCCGGCACGGCCGCGGACGAGCACCGCGGCGTCGAGGCGAACATGGCGTTCAAGCCGATGAACTGCCCGGGCCACTACGAGCTGTTCCGGCAGACCCGCTGGAGCTGGCGCGACATGCCCGTGCGCTTCTCGGAGCCCGGGCTCCTGCACCGCAACGAGCTGTCCGGCGCGCTCCACGGCCTGATGCGCGTGCGCCAGTTCTGCCAGGACGACGCGCACTTGTTCGTCATGGAGGACCAGATCCAGGACGAGGTCACGGGCTGCCTCGAGTTCGCGAAGGCGACCTACGACCTCTTCGGCTTCGACGCGGCGGACTTCACCTACGAGCTCTCGACCCGGCCGGAGAACCGCCTGGGCTCCGACGAGATGTGGGACCGCGCCGAGGGCGACCTGCGGACGGCGCTCGAGAACAACGACCTGCCCTACGTGGTGCACGAGGGCGACGGCGCGTTCTACGGGCCGAAGATCGACATCCAGTTCCGCGACTCGCTCGGCCGCTCGTGGCAGCTGGGCACGGTGCAGATCGACTACCAGGCGCCGGAGCGCTTCGACCTCGTCTACACCGGCGCGGACAACTCGGACCACCGGCCCGTCGTGCTGCACCGGGCGCTCCTGGGCTCCTACGAGCGCTTCATCGGCATCCTGCTCGAGCACACCGGCGGCGAGCTGCCGTTCTGGCTGCAGCCCGCGCACGTCGCCCTGCTCACGGTGTCCGACCGCCACGCGGACGCCGCGCACGCGATCGCGAAGGAGCTCAAGCAGGCCGGCCTGCGCGTCGTCGTCGACGGGCGCACGGAGACCGTCGGCCGCAAGATCCGCGAGACCGAGCTGTCGAAGGTCCCGCTCATGGCGGTGATCGGCGACCAGGAGGCCGAGGGCCACACCCTGACGCTGCGCCACCACGGCGGGCGCGAGGAGCCGGCGTCGCCCGTCGCGGACGTCGCGGCGACCCTCGGCGCGGCGGTGCAGGACCGCACCGCGCTGGGCACGCCGGAGCCCGCGGCGGACTGAGCGGGTCGACGGCCCGGCCGACGCGGGCCGTCGGCGGGCCGGCCGCGCGGACCGGGGCGAGCGCCCGGGCGCTAGGCGTGCCGGCGGACCTCGTCCAGCAGGCCCTCGCAGGCGGCGGTCACCTGGTCCAGGACGAGCTCGAACCCCTCCGGCCCGCCCCTGTAGGGGTCCGGGACGTCGAGGTCGTCCCGCGGGGCCGCGGGGTCGAAGGACCGCAGCAGGCGGACCTTCTCCCGTGCCGCGTCGTCCGGGGCGAGCGCCCGCAGGTCCGCGGCGTTGCGGGCGTCCATCGCCAGGACGAGGTCGGCCGACGCGAAGTCGGCGGGGGTCGCCTGGCGGGCGCGGCTCGTCAGGTCGATGCCGCGGCGGGCCGCCGCCGCGGCCGCGCGCCCGTCCGCGGGACCGCCGACGTGCCAGGAGCCGGTGCCCGCGGAGTCGACCGCGATCCGGTCCGCGAGACCTTCCCGTTCGAGCAGGCCGGCCATGACCCCCTCGGCGGTCGGCGACCGGCAGATGTTCCCGAGGCAGACGAACAGGAGACGCACCCCGCGGAGGGTAGGGGAGAGGCCCGCGCGCAAATCGCCCTGGCGTCCCGGCGCGTCTGCGCTACCATCTGATCCTTGTTTACTCGCGATACCTCGCGTGCGCAGGCCCTGCGCTCCGCGATCATCTCCTCCTAGTGCCGGTTCCGCGCAGGTTCGACCGTCGTCCGCCGGAACGTGACACCACGCGTGTCAACGACCGGATCCGGGTGCCCGAAGTTCGCGTCATCGACGAGAACGGCAACCAGGCCGGCGTCATGCGGACCGAAGACGCCCTCCGCTACGCCCAGCAGCGCGACCTCGACCTCGTCGAGGTGGCCGCCACGGCCCGCCCGCCGGTCTGCCGCGTGCTCGACTACTCGAAGTACAAGTACGAGCAGGCGCAGAAGAAGAAGACGGCCAAGAAGCACCAGACGCAGGTCGTCACGCGGGAGATCAAGTTCCGCCCGAAGATCGCCGATCACGACTACGCCACCAAGAAGGGGCACGTGATCCGGTTCCTCAAGGGCAAGGACAAGGTCAAGGTCACGATCATGTTCCGCGGTCGCGAGGTCACGCACCCCGAGCGCGGCCGCGACCTGCTCGAGCGGCTCGTCATCGACCTCGACGACATCTGCCAGGTCGACCAGCGCCCCTCCCTCGAGGGCCGCAACATGACCATGATGCTCAGCCCCTCGAAGGAGGTCATCAACGGCACGTGGACGCCGAAGGTGCCGCCGACGGAGGAGGAGCTCGCGGCGGAGGCCGAGGCCGAGGACAACGCCGGCATCGTCGTCGGCGGCGAGGCCCCGAGCGACGACGCCGAGCAGGACGACGCCGCCGTGACGGCCGACGGTGCGTCCGACGACGCCGAGGGCGAGGCGCCCGCCGCCGAGGTCGAGGCGCCGGAGGCCGACGAGGCCCCCGCCCCGGCCGAGGACGAGTCGTCGGACGACGCGCCCGCCGCCGCGGACGAGGCGCCCGCCGAGGCCGCCGAGCCGGTGGCCGAGACCCAGGACGCCAAGGCGTCCTGAGCCCGGAGCCCGCGCCCCTCGGGGGGCGGGCCCGCTCGGACGACGCGGCGGCCCCACCGCCGCGTCGCCCCGCACCCGCCGCGACGCGCGCCGGCCCCGTCAGGGGGCCGGAACGCACGCGGATTGCAGGTCCATCAGGATGTACGGGGTGGCGCGCAGCGCGCCCCGAGGACGCGGACGCCGGTTCGCAGGGCGCCCGCCGCCCCGCCCGGCCGCCCCGCGGACCGTTCTTCGTGCGTGGGCCGGACCGCCACGCACGGCCCACCGCCATCTGGCACAATCACCGATTCGCATGCCCAAGCAGAAGACACACTCGGGCGCCAAGAAGCGCTTCAAGCGGACCGGGACCGGAAAGGTCTCCGCCCGCCACGCGATGTCCTCCCACATCCTGGGAAAGAAGTCGCAGAAGCGCAAGCGCAAGTTCGCCAACGCCGCCATCCTGTCCGAGGCTGACACGTCTCGCGCCAAGCGGCTCCTCGGAGACGGCTGATGACCCGCGTCAAGCGTTCCGTACACGCCAAGAAGAAGCGGCGTGCCACCCTCGAGCGGTCGAAGGGGTACGTCGGCCGCGCGAACAACACGTACAAGGAGGCGAAGGAGGCGGGCCTCAAGGCCGGCGTCTACGCCTACCGCGACCGGCGCAACCGCAAGCGCGACTTCCGTCGCCTGTGGATCACGCGCATCAACGCCGCCGCGCGTCTGAACGACCTCACGTACGGCAACCTCGTGCACGGCCTGATCCTGGCCGGCGTCGAGGTCGACCGCAAGAGCCTCGCCGACCTCGCGGTCCGCGACCCCGAGGCCTTCACCGCCTTCACGACGGTCGCCAAGGACGCGCTGGCCGCCAAGGCCGCCGCCTAGCGAGCGTCCGCCGGTCCTTCGGGCCGGCACCCAGTCTGCTGATCGGGCGTCCTTCGGGGCGCCCGTTCTGCGTTCCGGGCCCGCCCGCGCCCGCCGCGACCGCCCACCGCGACCACCGCGACCACCGGGCGCCCTGCGGTCGACCGACCGCCGGCCGAGGCGGATCCGCCCAGCCCACCCGCCGACCACGACCCGTCCGCCGACATGCCCGTCATCAACTCGCACCAGAACCCCCGGCTCAAGCAGGTCCGCGTGCTGCAGGCCCGCAAGCGCGAGCGCACGCGCACCGGGCTGTTCGTCGCCGAGGGCGAGGACCTCGTCGCAGCCGCCGCCGACGCGGGCTGGGACGCCGAGGACGTGCTCGTCCCCGCCGGCCTGGGGCTCGACGGGACCGAGGTCGACCCCGGGCTCCTCGACGGGGTCTCGGCGCTCGGCTCGGGCACCCGCGCGATCGGGATCTACCGGCAGCGCTGGCTCGAGCACGCGGTCGGTCCGCGGTGCCTGCACCTGCACGGCCTGAAGGACCCCGGCAACGTGGGGACCGCCATCCGCGCCGCCCACGCGCTCGGCGCCTCCTGCGTGTCGATCGGGCCGGACACGGCCGACCCCTACGCCCCGAAGGCCGTGCGGGCCAGCATGGGCTCGGTCTTCGCCGTCCCGGTCGCCCGCGCCGACGGGCCCGCGGGGCTGCCGGGCGTCACCGTCGCCCTCGTCCTGCGGGCCGGGGACGAGTTGCGCGCCGGCATGGTCGACGCCGCCGGCGACGACGGCCTGTCGCTCCTCGTCGGTGCGGAGCGCGAGGGCCTGCCCGACGACGTCGTCGCCGGATGCGACCGCACCGCGCACCTGCCGATCGACGGGGCGGAGTCGCTGAACGCGGCGATGGCCGCCACGGTCGCGCTCTACGAGCTCGCGCGCACCTCCGCCGGCTGACCCGCCCCGGGCCTCCCGCCCGTCGGCCGACCGCCCGGTCGGCCGCGCCGCCGGGTCGCTCGGCGGCCCGGCCACCGGAGGCGCGGCGGGGCGCCACCGCACGGCCCGGCACCGCCCCGGGGCGGCCGGGGAACTCGCGGGCGCCCCGGTACGCTTGCC
>WLOB01000308.1 GCA_009699505.1 Actinomycetota bacterium
CGACGAGGCGCGCGTCCTCGCCGCTGGCGGCCGCGACCTCGCAGGCCGACCGGTGGAAGGAGATGATCTCGACGCCGTGGCGCTCCGGTCGGTCCCGAAGCGCGTCGCAGACGGCCTCGGCGGTGCGGGCGGCCAGGTCGGGGTCGCCGTGGGCCTTGACCTCGAGCTGCAGCGGCAGTCCGTTGGGGATCTGGTCCCAGAGGTCCTCGATCACCATCGGCTGCTGGGCGGTCTTCACGCCGTGGCGGTCGCGGAGGAACGAGGCCTCGATCGTCTCCCAGTCGGTCTCGTGCGCCCAGCCCTTGGCGGTCGTACCGAGCGACAGCCACGGGTCGTGGATCACGGCGACGCGGCCGTCGGCGGTCAGGCAGACGTCCGTCTCGAGGCCATCGACCGCGCCGGCGAGCGTCCGGCGGAGGGCCCGCCGCGAAGAGTCGGGGCCCTTGTCCCGCCCGAAGCGGTGCGCGTAGAGCGGAGGCAGTCCGGCCATGGATCCAGATTCCGCCTCGCCGCCCCTCGAGTTGTCACCGGGACGTGACCGTCGCGTGGCAGGGGTGTGAACCCTCCGGGTGCAGGGGATTCCTCGGGTGCCGGTCCGGGTGTCGGCGCCGCGTGAAAACTGACCCCCTTCCGCCGGACGAAAATTGACCCCCTTGGGTCGGGCCGGCGGAGCCGGCCCGAGGGTGTGAGCGTTCCCGCGAACAGGCGTCGCGGGGAGGCGAAGGGGTGGTTGAAGTGGAGCAGTGGGCCGAGCTGCGCAGAGCGCACTTCGTCGGGAAGAAGTCGATCAAGGCGCTGGCGCGCGAGACCGGGTTGTCGCGCAACACGATCCGCCAGGCGCTGCGCAGCGACACGCCGCCGAAGTACGAACGAGCGCCGACCGAGAGCGTGCTGGAGCCATTCAAGCCGGAGATCCACCGGCTGCTGAAGGCCGACCCGAAGCTGCCCGGCGTGCGGGTCCGGGAGCTGCTCGAGCCGCTCGGCTGCACGGCCGGAAAGACCGTCGTCGACGACTACCTGCGCGAGGTACGGCCGCTCTTCGCAGCACCTGTTCGGACGTTCCAGCGCACCGTGTACCGGCCCGGGGAGGTGTGCCAGTTCGACGTCTGGCAGCCGCGCGAGGAGATCCCCGTCGGCCACGGCCAGACCCGCCTGGGGTGGGTCGTCGTCGCGTGCCTGGGCTACTCAAGAGCCGGCGCGGGGATGCTGGTCTTCTCGAAGGAGACGCCCGATCTGCTGACCGGGATCGCCGGGTGCCTGACCCGCCTCGGGGCGCTGCCGGGCACGCTGGTGTGGGACCGCCAGGCCGGCATCCACGGCCACGGAGGCCGCCCGAGCGACGCGTTCGCCGGGTTCTGCGGGCAGTTGAAGGTCGGCTGGAAGTTCTGCGAACCCGCGGACCCGCAAGCGAAAGGAGCGGTTGAGCGGCTGCAGGGCTACGCCGAGACGAACTTCGAGCCCGGTCGCGTCTTCGCCAACGAGCTGGACTTCCAGGACCAGCTCGATCGGTGGTTCGAGAAGGTCAACGCGCGGACGCATAAGACGCTGCGCGTTCGGCCGATCGACCGGCTCGCCGAGGAACGCAAGGTGATGGCTGCGTTGCCCGCGGAGATGCCGGATACGACGCGGCGGTGGGTGGTGCGGGTGCCGCCGGATCCGTTCTTGCGGATCGACACCAACGACTACTCGCTGGACCCTGCGCTCGTGGGCCGGAGGGTCGAGGTGCAGGTCGACCAGCGCACCGTCCGCGCGGCCGCCCTCGACACGGGTGAGATCGCGTGCAAGCACCAGCGGACCTTCGCCAAGCACCGCACCACGATCGCGCTGGAGCACGCCAGGACGCAGCGCGAGAGCCGCCGGCCGGTCGACACGCCGGTGCAGACCAGGCCGCTTGATCGCTACGACCAGTTGATCGCATGAGCAGGCCGACGACGGAGCTGGCGCACCTCTTCCGACAGCTCAAGGCGCCGGCCGCGGCCGCGGCGCTGCCGAAGCTCGCCGACCGCGCGCGCAGCGAGGAATGGACCTACGAGCAGTTCGCGGCGGCGTTGTTGAAGACCGAGACCGACAGCCGCGACAGCCACGGCGGCCAGGCGCGGATCAAGGCCGCGAGGTTCCCTGCCCGCAAGACGCTCGAGGAGTTCGACTTCGCGTTTCAGAGCTCGCTGCGCCGCGACACCGTTCTGCACCTCGGGCAGCTCGACTTCCTGCACGGCAAGGAGAACATCGTCCTGCTCGGCCCGCCGGGCACCGGCAAGACGCACCTCTCGATCGCGCTCGGAATCCGCGCGTGCCTCGCCGGGCACCGAGTCCTGTTCAAGACCGCGACCGAGTGGGTCGCGCTCCTCGCCGACGCGCAGCGCCAAAGCCGGCTGGACCGCGAGCTCGACCGCCTGCAGCGGATCCCGCTGCTGATCGTGGACGAGGTCGGCTACATCCCGTTCGACCCGGAGGCCGCGAACCTGATGTTCATGCTCGTCTCCCGGCGCTACGAACGCGCCTCACTGATCGTGACGAGCAACAAGCCGTTCTCCGGGTGGGGCGAGATCTTCGGCGACGACGTGACCGCCGCAGCGATGATCGACCGGCTCGTGCACCACGCCGAGATCCTCGGCCTCAAGGGCGATAGCTACCGCCTGAAGGACCGCGACCTCGCGCGGCCCCCGGCCGCTCCGCACGCCTGACCGCGGCGGGTGGTGGGCGGCGCTGCGGCTCGCCCTACGGGCTTCGCCTCCGCGCCGCCCACCACCCGCCTGAACAACCCAAGGGGGGGTCAGTTTTCAAACGGCGCTAGGGGGTCAATTTTCAAACGGCCTTGACAACCGCACGCCGAGCCCGCCGCGCCCCGCCCCGCCCCGGCACGGCCACCCGTCGCCGCCCCGCCACGACGCCCCGCCCGGGCCCCGGCCCGCCCCACGAACACCCCCCGAACGTGACCCCTGACGCACCCCGGCCCCGGACGTGTCATCTGACGCATCCGCGTGGTGATCGACGACCGAGAGGCCACGGGCCCGTGGCCGCAGGATGGATCCATCAGCGCAGGGCACTCCCGCCCGGCGCACATCCACCCCTGAGGAGCCCCACCATGTTCGACCGTCAGTCCCGCACCGTCGCCACCGTCGCCACCGACGAGCAGTCCGCCGAGACGCCCCGCCGTCGCCGTCCGTCCTCCGCCCACGTCACCGCCGGCCTCGCGCTGTTCGTCGCGCTGGGCGGCACCTCCTACGCCGCCGGGTCGCTCGCCGCCAACAGCGTCGGCTCGTCGCAGATCAAGGCCTCCGCCGTGAAGAGCAGCGAGCTGGCCAAGAGCTCCGTCACGTCCGTGAAGGTCAAGGACGGCTCGCTGGTGAAGAGCGACTTCAAGGCCGGCGAGCTGCCCGGCGGCGCGCAGGGCGCCCCGGGCGCCCCCGGGACCCCCGGCGAAAAGGGCCTGCCCGGCGAGAAGGGCGCCCCGGGCGAGAAGGGCGAGAAGGGCGACACCGGCGAGAAGGGCGACAAGGGCGATCCCGGCACCTCCGGCTACGTCGTCATCACCGGCGCCGCGCAGGACCTCGCCAACGGCGAGACCGCCCAGCCGATCGTCAACTGCCCCGCCGGCAAGAAGGCCGTCGGCGGCGGCATGACGACCAGCGGCTCGACCGGCCTGACCGTCAACCGCACCGGCCTGTCCTCCAGCGTCGGCACCGGCTGGACCGTCCGCGTGACCAACGACTCCGGCGGCGCCCGCTCGTTCCAGGCCCAGGTCGCCTGCATGAACGTCGACTGACCCCCACCCGAGGACGGCACCGCCCGGGCGCCGTCCCGCTCCGGGCGCGCCCGGGCACCGACCCCGCCTGCTCCGGCGCGCCCGGACACCGACCCACCCCCGATCCACCCCACGACCGCCCGGCGCCCCCGCCGGGCGGTCCGCCGTCCCGGCGGCCCTCCCCCGGACGGCTCCACGCCCCGACCGCTCTGCACCTGGACCGTTCCACGTTCCGGCGGCTTCCCACCCGTGGCGTCCGCGTGCCACGATCCGGGGGTGCTGCAGCCCCAACCGACCACCGCGCGCTTCGTCGGCGGACCGCTCGACGGCGAGACCCACGTGCTGGCCCACAGCCTGCCGTTCGTGCAGGTCCCCGGTCCCGACGAGACGTTCTTCGCCCGCCTCTGGGCCGAGCGCCCCGACTGCCCCGACCACCTGCTGTACGAGGTCGACGGCGCCGACACGGCCGAGGAGGCGCTCGTCTACCGCTGCGTCGCCGACGCCACGGGCCCGGCCGCCGGCGACGGGTCGACCGGCGCCGACGAGCCGGGCCCGTCGTCCTCTCCGGGCGGGACGGCATGAGCGCCCAGCACGAGTTGCTCGCGAAGGCCGTCGAGCGCGCCGCCCGGACCTCCGCGGCCGCCTACGGCTCGGAGTGGTCGGCGCTGGACGAGGAGGAGCGCGACCGCCACCGCGCCCTCGCTCGCCGCTGGGCCGAGTTCCTCGGCCTCGACGCCGCGATCGGGGCGCTCTCGACGATCGCGACGAAGACCCCCGTCGAGGCCGACGGCGCGATCGCGATCCGCACCATCGACGGCGACGACGCGCAGCTCGTGGCGGAGGAGACCCTCGCCGGCCTCGTCCACGACGAGACCGTCGAGGGCTGACTCACCCGGCCTGCGGCGCGTCTCCCGGGGCCGCGTCCGCGTCGGGCACGTCGGCGTCGGCCGCGTCCGCGTCGGGCACGTCCGCCTCCGGCACCTTCGTCGGCGGCGGCGCGGTCCCCGCCGGCGCGCCCGGACGCGGCGGATCGACCCGCCAGCCCGCGGCCTTCGCGAGCTCGACCGCGTCGTCGAGGTTCCGCCGGTGCGCCGGCTCGAGCAGGAGCTTGCGGGTCGGCACGTCGGGTGGCGAGAGCACCACGACGGTGCCGTTGGCGACGTCCTCCAGCCGCGGATCCGCCACCGCGACGGCTCGCGCGAACGGGCCGTCGCCGTACTCCGTCGCGAACGAGAGGAAGGCGGTGAGGACGTCCTGGCGCGCGTCGGTCATGCGCCCAGGGTCGCATCGCCGAGCCTGGACGTGCGGGCCGCTTCGACCTCGGGTACCCGAGGGCATGCTCCCCCGCCGACCGTCCCTGCTCCTCGTCCCGGGCGTCGCCCTCGCCCTCGCCCTGCCGCCCGCCGCCTCCGCCGACGAGCCGGCGATCGCGCTCGGCACCGGCGGCGCGGTCTCGTCCGTCGACGCGAACGCGACGAGGGCCGGGCTCGAGGTGCTCCGGAAGGGCGGGAACGCCGTGGACGCGGCCGTCGCCACCGCCGCGGCGCTCGGGGTCACCGAGCCGTACTCCGCCGGCGTCGGCGGCGGCGGCTACCTCGTCCTCTGGGACGCGAAGCGCAAGGAGGCCGTCACCTTCGACGGGCGCGAGACCGCGCCGGCGTCGATGCAGGCCGACGCGTTCATCGACCCGAGGACCAAGAAGGCCCGGCCGTTCGACGACCTCGTC
>WLOB01000309.1 GCA_009699505.1 Actinomycetota bacterium
CCGCCCGTGCCGCCGGCGGTGTCCGGCGACGGCGCGGCGGGCGGGCCCTGGACGGGGGCGCCGGACGACTCCGCGCCCTGGCCGCCGGGGCGGGCGGACGGGCCCTGGGACCCGCGCGGGCCGGACGGTCCGGCGGAGGCACCCGGCGACCCGGTGCCGGTCCCAGCGGGCGTGCCGACGCCACCGACGGCCCCGGCTCCCGGGCCGTCGCCGTCCGCCAGCGCCTCGCGGGTGGACACGCCCGGGGGCGGCACGACCGGTCCGCTGCTCGCCCGCTCCTCGATGCGGCCGGCCTCCTTCTCGCGTCGCCGCCGACGCGATCCGGAGCCGGGGATCTTCGACGCCAGCTCGCTCATCGGCTGCAGGTCGGACTGGATGTCCTCGAAGACGACCGTGAGGCGCTCGAGGATCGGCACGATCGTCTCGAGCACCCGCTCGATGTCGTCGACGCGCTGGTAGACGTGCTGCACCTCGGCCGTGAGGTCGTCGATGCTCGACATGCTGCGCCCGAAGTCGTGCAGGCCGCTCTCGTGGAGGACGCGCTCCAGCGCCTCCTGGATCGGCTTGAGCGGATTGGGCGGCGGCACCGGGGGGACGCTACCGGCCCGCCGCGCCGGGACGGACCGCCCTCGGCGCCCGGGCCCGCCGCCGCGCCGGGACGGACCGCCCTCGGCGCCCCGGCCCGCCGCTCCCCCGGGACGGACCGCCCTCGGCGCCCCGGCCCGCCGCTCCCCCGGGACGGACCGCCCTCAGCGCCCGGGCCGGGGCACGTCGCCCCGCGGGTCCCGCGCGTCCATCGCCGCGCGCTCGGGGCGCGGGCGGCGCCGGGCGGCGAAGAACGACCGCAGCAGGGCGGAGCACTCGTCGGCGAGGACGCCGCCCTGCACGACCGGGCGGTGGTTCAGCGCCGGCTGCGCGGTGATGTCCAGGACGCTGCCGCAGGCCCCGGCCTTCGGGTCGGTGCAGCCGAAGACGACCCGGGGGATCCGGGAGAGGACGACGGCGCCCGCGCACATGGAGCACGGCTCGAGCGTCACGTAGAGCGTGGCGTCGAGCACCCGCCACGAGCCCAGCGCGGCGGCGGCGCGGCGCAGGGCGAGGATCTCGGCGTGCGCCGTGGGGTCCTCGTCGCGCTCGCGCTCGTTGCGCCCGCGACCGAGGACGGTGCCGTCGTGGCCGACGACGACGGCGCCGATCGGCACGTCGCCGTGGCGCTCGGCCTCCAGCGCCTCGGCGATGGCCAGGCGCATCCAGCCCTCGTCCGGGCCCGGAGGGGCGCCGGAGGGCGGGTCGACGGGGAAGCTCACCCGCCGATCATCCCACCCGCGGGCGGCCGGCCCGCCGGACCGGCCGACGACGCTAGGTCGTGCGGACGATCAGCACCGAGCTCGGGGCGTGGTGGCTGATCTTGTTCGGGACGGAGCCCAGCAGGAAGCGCTTCGCGCCGGTCATGCCCTTGTTGCCGACGACGATCAGGTCGCCGCCGAACTCCTCGGCGACGTCGAGGATCGCGTCCGCGGGATCGCCCTGGCGCGCGTAGGTCCGCACGTCCTCGACACCGCCGGCGTTCGCGCGCTCGCGGGCGGCCTCCAGGGTGCGCTCGACGTCGGCGCGCTCGTTGACCATCCACTCGACGTCGGCGGGGGCCTGCTTGGCCTCCTCGCGCAGCCGGCTGGCGGAGACGGGCTCGTACGCCGAGACGATCTCGAGGCGGGCGCCGACGGCGTTGGCGATCTGGATGGCCTCCGTCACGGCCTGGTTGGCGGTGTCGGAACCGTCGGTTCCGACGACGATCGAGCTGAACACGGCACTCCTCTGTGGGTGGAGACGAATCACGCACCGCGACGGACGGCGTCCGCGGCGCGGCGGGGCGATCATCGCACAGGCCCGGGAGGCCGCATGGGAGGCGGGTCACGCCCAGAGCTTGAACCCCGCGATGACGATGCTGACGAGGACGCAGGCGACGAGCACGACCTGCATCCAGAACCACGTGGGCGGCATCTGGCAAGGGTACGGCGTGCGTGCGAGGATGGCCCCGACGCATGTCCCGCTCGCGCCATTCCCCGCCGTGCCGGCGACCGTCCCGCGGAGCGCCGCGGCGATGATCATCGGGCCGGGGGAGCCGCAGAAGGGCAAGGACGCGAAGGCCGCGAGGACGGGCAAGGCCGACAAGGTCGGGAAGCCCGCGAAGGCCAAGAAGCGCAAGAAGGGCAAGAAGGGCGGGAAGGGCGAGCAGCGGCCCGTCGAGGGGCAGGCTCCCGCGACCCCGTCGCCCGTGGGGCCCGAGGCCGGCACGGACGGCGGGTCGACCGCCGGCGGCTCGTCGCCCGGCGGCCCCGTCCGTCCGCCGGGGTTCGACGGTGCGCCCGCACCGGTCGGGGTGGCCGCCGCGGGCGAGCCCGTGTCCGAGCCCGGGATCCGGCCCGTGTCGGAACCCGGGACGCAGCACGGGGCCGCGCCCGAGCCGGGGGAGGTCGCGGCCGAGCCCGCGGATGCTGCGGCCGAGGTCGAGCCGGGGCACGTTCCGGACGTCGGGCTCGCGGTCCGTCCGCCGTCGTTCGACGGCGCGCCCGTACCCGTGGGGACGCCCGCCGCCGCCGTCGTGCCCCCGACCGTCCCCGAGCCGGGTCCCGCGTCCGACACGCGGCCCGCGTCCCGCCCGGGCCCCGTGCTCGACACCGAGGTCACATCCGCCGACGGGTCCGCGCCCGACCCCGGGACCGACGCAGGCCCCGGTGCCGAGGCCGCATCCACGGCCGCGGCCGACGCAGATCGCGCTCCCGTGGCCGAGGCGGCGCCTGAACCGGAGGCCCCGTCCGAGGCGCAGGCCGCCTCCGATCCGGTGGCGGCCCCCGATCCCGCGGCCGGCCCTGTCGTCGAAGCCGCATCCGAGCCTGACCCGGCGCCCGGCGTCGAGTCGGATCCCGCCCTGGAGCCGGCGTCCGGCCTGGAGCCGGTGCCCGGCCTGGAGCGGGCGCCCGGCCTGGAGCCCGCGCCCGCCCCCGATCCGGAGCCCGCCCCCGCCCCCGAGCCCGCCCGCGAGGAGCCACCCCCGGATCGCCCGTCGAGCACCTGGGGGACGGAGCTCAGGCCGCGGTCGGCCCCTGCCGCCGGCATGCCGCTCGTCGCGCGGATCGACGCGCTGCAGGGCCGCGTCGACGGGCTGCTGAACCTGGTCGCGGCGGTCCGCCCGGTCCAGCGGCCGACCGGCTCGGGCCGGTCCTGGCTCGACCGCACGCCGGTCGCCCGGCCCGCCGCCCCGGAGCCGCCGCCGGCCGACGCGCCGGAGCCCGAGACGGTCGCCGCCGAGCCGCCCACGTCGGTCGGGGCCGACGCGCGCCCGGAGCAGGACGCGCCGGGCACCGACGGCCCTGCCGGAGCGGCCCGGGTGGACGACGGGGGCGTCGGCGGGACGGCCGGCGACCACCGGGACGACGACGCCCGGGCGGCCGGCCCGCAGGACGGGCACCCGGGCGACCCCGACCCGGACCGCGCCCGCTCCGGGGCCCCGCCGACCGCCGCCCCGATCTGGCCCTCGCGCATCGGCGTCCGCAGGCGGCAGGCGGACCTCCAGCCCCCGTCGGGCGCGGCGGAGGCGATCCCGCCGGGGATCGCGGGCTCCATCGTGCGCCGCACGCCCCGCGAGGCGCCCTCCGAGACTCCGCCTCCCGCCCGGGCTCCCGAACCGGCCGACCCCTCGGCCGCCGGCGCGACGCGCCTGCCGGCACCGGACGAGCACGCCGTCGCGGACGCGTCCCCGTCGGGATCGCCGGACGAGGGCGTCACCGTCGACGGGGACGTCGAGCCCGGCGTCGACCGCCCCGCCGACCCGGAGGCGCCCGCCCGCGCAGGCACGGGGGCCACCGACGCCCCCCGGCCGGACGCGGTCGCGCCGTCCGACCCACGCAGCTCGCACGGCGAGGACGCGTCGTCGGACCCGTGGGTCGGCGCCACGTCCTCGCCGTGGCCCGTGCCAACCCGTCCGCGACCGGTCGGTGAGCCGCGTCCGTCCGTCACGGAGGCCGCGGAGGGCGGCGCCGGATCGGCGGACGAGCCCGCTCCGCCGCCTGCGGACGCGGGGCCGTGGGCGATGGACCCCGAGCCCGGCGATCCCCCGACCGAGACCGAGGCGCACGACGCACCGGCCGACCCCGGCCGCTCGGCCGATCCGGACCTCTGGACCGAGCCCGTCGACCCTGGCCTCGCGGGCGAGCCCGCCGACCCCGGCTTCTCGGCCGAGCCGAACCTCTGGGCCGAGCCCGTCGACCCCGGCCTCCCGGGCGAGCCCGTCGACCCGGGCCTCCCGGGCGAGCCCGTCGACCCGGGCCTCGCGGCCGAGCCCGCCGAGCCCGCGGATCCGGACCTCCCGGCCGAGCCCGCCAACCCGGACCTCTGGATCGACCCCGCCGACGCGGGTCCCGGGGCCGACCCGGTCGAGGTCCCGGTGCCGGACGCTCCCGTCGCGCCGACCGATCCCGCCGACGACCCGGTGCCGGATCCTTCCGCGCAGCCGGCCGACCCCGCGCCCGGCGCTCCCGCCGACCCGGTCGGCCCGTTCGATGCGCTGCGCCCGCTCCCGGGGCCCCGCCGCACGAAGACCTCGGAGACGGAGCCGACCACGGGCGGCGGGACCCTCCCCTCCGGCGTCCGTGCGGTCTCGTCCGTCGGCAGCGCGCAGCGTCGCCCGTCCGGCCGGGCCCCGGTGGTCGCCCCGGCGCCGATCCGGCCGAGCGCGGTCCTCGTCGCCCGCGAGCTGCTCGCCGGCGGCGTGATCCCGAGCGACGTCCGCGAGCGCCTGCGCGCGGTCTACGGGGTCGCCGACCCCGACGAGGTGCTCGCCCGCGCCACGAACCCCTGACCGGGGACGGCGCCGGGAGCGTCAGGCCCGCTCGCCCTCGCGGAGGTAGCGGTCGTAGCTGCGCGGGGCGTGGGACCGGCCCGACACCGCCAGGATCGTCCGCTCCGGCCCGGGCAGCAGGTCGACGGCGGAGCGCAGCTCCTCGCGGTCGGCGACGCCCGGGCGCGCGACGAGGACGACGCGGTGCCCCGGGGCGTGCACGAGCAGCTCCCGGGTGTCGGCCACCGGCAGGAGCGGCGCGGTGTCGACGACGACGTCCATCCCCAGGGCGTCGAGCTCGGAGAGGACGCGCGCCGCGTCCGCGCTGCCCAGGAGCTCGGGGGCGTTCGGCGGCAGCTCACCGGCCGGCAGCAGCCGCAGGCCGGGGGAGACCTCGACGAGCAGGTCGGCGACGGGCACGCCGCCGACGATCGCGGCCGTGAGACCACGCGCCGGCGGCGCGGTGACCCCGAGCGCCGCCGCGAGGGCGGGGCGCCGCAGGTCGGCCTCGACCGCCACGACCGGGCGACCGGCCCGCGACAGCGCGCGGGCCAGCCCGGCGGCCACGGTCGTCTTGCCCTCGCCGGGCGCGGCGGACGTCACGACGACGGACAGGCCGGCCGCGTCGGGGCCG